>NZ_QETG01000040.1:0-23055 GCF_003105055.1 Acinetobacter sp. AM
GTATAAATAGTAAAATTTATATAAAACAGTATATTGAATATATTTCCCGTTATAAAAAAATCAAGTATGAGCTATTATGAATCATATATGTATTTTTTTTGTGCGTTGTGTAAGTGTTCATTGTAGGTCTGGTTGTTGTACTTTTTGGTCAATTGTAGCTAGGAAGGTGTTAGATAAAAATACGATAAATATCTAATAAAAAATAACTTTAAATGATGTGATTTTTTTAAATACTGGCAAGTTTTTCAGGATGGCACGAAATTCGCTTTAGCCTCAAATCATTGTGGATTCATGATTTAAGCAGAGGACGGATGACATAGAATTTGCTTAAATGGAACATGGATAACAATAAACACATCAGTTTAAAAACAATGCATGACGCAGCGCTTAAGCGAGCAGCACAGGAAAGGTAAAAATTGGAAGCCAAAAAATTAAGAATTGCCATTTTAACCCTGTTGATTTCATCGGGCTGTATACTGCAAGCCAATGCTGCGGCACAGCCCAACAAGATTTTACACGTGGCGATAGAAGCGCCTGATGATGGTTTTGATATGGTCAAAACCTACAATTTTTACAGCGGAAAAATAACCGAGGTTATTTTTGAACCTTTGCTGAAATACGATTATTTAGCCCGTCCCGTACAGTTGGTGCCGAATACGGTACAAGCTTTGCCGCGTATCGAGCAAAATGGCAAGGTTTATACCTTTAAGATTAAGCCAGGAATTTATTTTTCTCCCGATCCTGCGTTTAAGGGGCAGCGTCGTGAACTCAAAGCACAAGATTATATTTACAGCATTCAACGTATTTTAGACCCGAAAAATCGTTCGACTACCTATTCATTCATTGATGGAAAAATTGTGGGGGGCAATGAAGCCAATGCACTGGCCAAGAAAACGGGAAAGTTTAATTACGATGCTCCGATTGCAGGTTTAAAAGCCCTTGATCCCTATACCTTACAAATTACTCTGACCCGTCCTGATTATAATTTTCAGTATATTCTGGCGTATGTCACCTTTGGCGCCACAGCACGCGAAGTAGTTGAATATTATGCTGATCGTATTGCGCAGCATCCTGTTGGGACTGGGCCGTATCAACTGAGCAAGTATGTTCCGCGTAGCAAAATTGAATTGATCGCCAACCCGTATTACCGTGGTTTTGTCTGGAATTTCAAATCGACAGGTAGCACTTGGGATAACCGACTGGTACAAGAAATGTCAGGCAAACAGATGCCGCAAATTGGTAAAGTCGAGGTCAGTATTATTGAAGAAGAACAATCGCGCTGGCTGGCATTTAAAACAGGGCAGCTCGATTTCGACAAATTAACTTCGAATGCTGTGCCGCAAGCACTGGATGGTCAGAAACTGAAACCTGAGTTGGTCAAGCAAGGGATTCAGCACTACCCCAATAAAGACCCCGAAATTACCTACACCATGTTCAATATGAAAGATCCCACTGTTGGTGGGTTTGGGCTGGATAAAATTGCCTTACGTCGTGCGATCACTTTGTCATTCAATCAAGACGAAGCGATTAAACAACTCTATAAGGGACAGGCAGTTCGGTCTGAAATGCTGGTTCCAGACGGTGTGCAGGGCTTCAATCCGAATTATCGCAGTAGCCTTGCCTATAATCCTATCTTGGCCAATAAACTACTGGATCGTTTTGGCTATAAAAAAGGTGCAGATGGTTATCGGACTTTACCCAATGGCAAAGCACTCACTTTAAAGTTTATGACGGAAAACAGTTCCAGTTCCGTGGTGCAATCTGAACTGTGGAAAAAGAATCTGGATGTAATAGGCATTCGAGTTGATTTTCAAGTGAGTAATTTTGCCGATAATTTAAAAGCAGCAACACAATGTAAATATATGCTGTGGGGAGGAGCGTGGATTGCTGATTATCCAGAAGGGGAAAATTTTGCGCAGTTGCTGTATGGGCCGAATTCAGCACAGGGCAATTTAAGTTGTTATCAATCCAAAAGCTATGATGCGCTGTATCAGCAAATGTTAGGTTTACCACCACAGCAACGCTTAACGTATTACGAAAAATTAAGCCGTCAGATTGAAGCTGATAATCCATGGATTATTCATAGTAGCCGTATTCGCAACTGGTTGTTGCATCCACAGGTTCTGGGTTTCAAAGCTCATCCGATGATGAATACCAATTGGCAATATTTAGATATACAGCCTGTAAAAAATAAATAAGCTTGGACGAAGAATGAAACAGTTGAATAAAAAAAATCAGTATTGGCTTAAAGGGGTATTGATCGGTGGCCTTTTAATCTCAAGCTCTATGAGTTTATTGGCACAAAGCCCTGCCGACCCACACAAAGTCTTACGTTATGTATTCCCTGTGGCTGAAACAGGGTTTGATCCCGCAGGTGTGCATGATTTGTATTCTGCACATGTCAACGGTTCAATTTTTGAGACTTTGTTTACCTACGATTATTTGGCATCGCCTGCAAAGTTGGTTCCACGTACCGCAGTCGCCTTACCTGAAGTTAGTGCCGATGGTTTGACCTATACCATTCGTATCCAAAAGGGCATTTATTTTGCCGCAGATCCAGTCTTTAAGGGCAAAAAGCGTGAACTAACTTCGGCAGATTATGTGTATACCTTTAAACGCCTACTCGATCCGAACTTGCGTTCTCCGAACAGTTGGTTACTGGATGGACGTATTTTAGGAATGGACACAGTATTAAAACAGGCGGCTAAAACAGGCAAGTTTAATTACGATCAACCCGTTGCAGGTTTGCAAACGCCTGACCGATATACCTTGGTGATTCGTTTAACCAGTCCTGATCAAAACTTTCCGATGTTACTGGCACATCAACCTGCGGGTGCCGTGGCACGTGAAGTGATTGAGAAGTATCGAGATAAAGCAGGTTTTGTGATGGGGCATCCTGTCGGGACGGGGCCATATATGCTAACTCGTTGGACGCCTGGTTCCCGCATTATTTTGAAAGCCAATCCTGATTTTCGTAGTTTTGTCTGGAACTTTAAGGCTTCTACGGCAGAAGACCAGAAAATTGTCAAAGCCATGCAAGGCAAAAAAATGCCACAAATTGGCGTGATTGATATTCAGGTGATGGAAGAAGGGCAATCACGTTGGTTATCTTTTATTAAAGATGAAATTGATTTGTTTGCTTTGGATGGAGAATTAACCGTTCAAGCTTTACAAAATGGCAAACTCAAACCTGAGCTAGCGAAAAAAGGCGTACAACTGTCACGGATTACCGATCCTTCCATTGATTATCATTATTGGAATATGCAAAACCCAGTCGTGGGTGGTATGAGCAAAGACAAAATCGCTTTACGTCGTGCCATGGCGATGGCCTTTTCGGCAGATAACTACATCAATATTTTACAAAAAGGCGATGCACAACGCTTACAAGCCCCGATTCCAAATGGCGTGGTGGGCTATGATCCAAACTATAAAAGCAGTATTCCTTATTCTGTTAAAGCCGCCAATCTACTGTTAGACCGCTATCACTATAAAGTCGGTGCAGATGGTTGGCGTACTTTGCCGAATGGTAAACCTTTGCAAATTAATATGACGATCTCAGGTAATAGTGCGCGGAGTCAACAACAGGCAGAATTTTGGAAGAAAACGCTGGATAGCGTCAAAATTAAAATGAGCACCCAGTCTTTGCCATTTGCCGAAGCACTCAAGTTAGAAAAGCAATGCAAGACCATGTTTAAAAGTTCGGCTTGGATTGCCGATTATCCAGATGCCGACAACTTTATGCAGTTGTTCTATGGCAAAAATATCAACGTGACCAACAATGCTTGCGTAAAAATTCCTGAATATGACCGTTTGTATGAACAAACTCAAAAAATGCCGCCTAGTCCAGAACGAGATGCGTTGTATCGGAAAATGTCACGCTTGCTCGAAGTGTATATGCCCGTACAAATCATTGGTGCACGTTATCGTAATGTCTTGGCACAACCTCGCGTGATTGGTTTTAAAAAGCATCCGATTTTGCCTGCGGAATGGATGTACATCGATATTGACATGAAGAAATAGAAATTAAATAAAACTGGAGTAATGATGAATCACCTGACCTTTAAATTGACCACATTCAGTGTTTTGACTTTTGCTATACAGCAGTTCACTTTTGCAGATTCTCCCACACGTCAGACCTTGCCGCAATTTCAAGCCCAAGATATTCCTGCCTTGTGTGATGCCAAAATTCAGGACATTCAACAGCAGCTCAAGCGTTTTGAAGCCAAGCCTATGACGGGACAGAACAATGCTGCGCCTGTACTGGCAGAATGGGATCGTATTTTTGCTTCGTTTGAAGATTTTTATGGACCCATTGGCTTATACAGCAATGTTTCTCCAGACGCAGCTTTGCGTAAAGCCGCTGAAGATTGTGAAATCAAGATTAGTCAATTCCAGACCGATATTTATCAAAATCCGAAACTGTATCAACAAATCAAGGGCACCCAAGCCAGTGATGCGATTGATAGCAAGTTTCGGGAAGATTTACTCAATGATTTTGAAAAAACAGGGATTCAGTTAAGTGCCGAAAGGCAAGCACGTTTAAAAGTGATTTTGGCAGAACTGGCGAAGATTGAGCAGGAATATGCGCGTAATGTGCGTGATAATCCGCAAAAGCTGGAGTTTACACCTGCCGAATTAAAAGGATTGCCACAAAGCTATATCGATGCCTTAAAGAAAAATGACCAAGGCAATTATTTACTCGGTTTTGAATATCCCGAATATCGTCCTTTCATGGAATTGGCAGACAACGATGCTGCACGTAAGCGTTATCAAATTGCCTATACCCGCCGTGGGGGGGAGCGTAATTTGATCTTGCTGAAACAAGCCATGGACTTGCGTTATGAATTGGCCCAATTGTTTGGTAAATCCAGTTATGCGGAGTGGGCGCTGCATAAACGTATGGCAGAAACGCCTGAAACCGTAAACAAGTTTTTGGCGGAGGTGCATGCGACGGTTGCACCTTTAGAACAAAAAGAAGTGAATACACTGCGCGAGTTTCAAGCGAAAACCTTAAATATCCCCTTAGCGCAAGCCAAAATCGAACGATGGAGTGAGGCATATTGGAGTGAAAAGCTGCGTAAAGCCAAGTATCAGATCGACCAAGAAAAAATGCGGGAATATTTCCCAACTCAAGCCGCACAGGACTGGTTATTCGCTATTTCATCTAACCTGTATGGCATTGAATTTAAACCTGCCAAAGTCGATGTTTGGCAGAACGAAGTTGAATATTACGATGTGACCGATCAGAAAACAGGACAGCTTTTGGGTGGGCTATATGTCGATAAATTCCCACGTGAAGGCAAATACGGACATGCTGCGGTATGGGGAGTATATGGGGGTAGCAGCTTAACGGGGCGTAAACCGATTTCGGCATTGGTTACCAATTTTAACCGCAAAGGCTTAAATAGTGATGAACTGGAAACCTTTGTGCACGAGTTTGGACATGCATTGCATGGCATTTTGTCGACTACCCGTTATTCAGCCCAATCGGGTACATCGGTAGAACGTGACTTTGTTGAAGCTCCTTCGCAAATGTATGAGGAGTGGGCAAGACGCAAAGAAACATTATCGAAAGTGGCAGATTATTGCCAACCTGCATGTCCTCGGGTCGATGATAAGTTGATTACCAAACTGAATGCAGTACACAGTTATGGTCGTGGCTTGCATTATGCTCGTCAAACTTTGTATGCCCAATATGATATGGCACTACATGGCAGTAATGCTTTGAAGGTACAGCCCTTAGATGTCTGGAAGAAAATGGAAGGCTCAACCGCACTGGGCTATGTACCCAACACGGAATTTCCTGGGCAGTTTGGGCACATCATGGGCGGCTATCAAGTGGGTTATTACGGCTATATGTGGTCTGAAGTGCTGGCTTTAGACATGCTTTCTGCTTTTGGCAAGAATTTAAATAATCCAGAAGTGGGGCAACGTTATCGCCAAACCATCTTATCTCAAGGCGGCCAGAAACCTGCGGAAGACTTGGTGAAAGATTTCTTGGGTCGTAAACCCGACAACAAAGCCTTTTTCGATGAAATTACAGGCCAACGGGTTAAATAGGGGGGCATCAAGATGCTGGCATATATCATACGTCGCCTATGGCAAATGATTCCGACCATGCTCGGAGTTGTATTGCTAATTTTCTTTCTGTTTAACTGGGTGGGGGGAGATCCTGCTTACATTCTGGCAGGTAAAATGTCCAATCCAGAACAGATTGAAAATATTCGCCAACAGTTGGGTGTCGATCAACCCTACTATGTACAGTTGTGGATTTTCATCAAACAGATTTTGACCTTTGATTATGGTCTGAGCTGGAGTACAGGGGAGTCTGTTTCACAAATTATCACCACACGTTTAGGTCCATCACTGACCTTACTCATTCCACTCACGATTTTACAAACTGTGATCTCAATTATTCTGGCATTGGCGGTTTCCGCGGTGCGTGGCACTCTAACGGATCGTATGATCATGATGATGTGCACGATTGGCATGTCGATCAGTATTTTGGTGTATATCATTGTTTTTCAGTATGTATTTGCTTATCAACTGAGTTGGTTCCCCGTGCAAGGTTGGAGTGATCGTTTTAGTGAAAACCTATTTAAATACGCCTTACTGCCGATTTTAATCATGCTGGTGGTCAGTATTGCACCGACCTTAAGACTTTACCGCAGCTTTGTTCTCGATGAAGTGAATCAGGACTATGTGCGTACAGCACGTGCCAAAGGGGTGGGAGAACGTCGTATTCTTGGCGTGCATGTACTGCGCAATGCCTCTATCCCGATTATTACCGATGTTATGGCGACCTTACCTGCATTGTTGATTGGGGCATTTTTGATTGAGCGCTTTTTTGGTATTCCAGGCATTGGACGGGAAGTGATTATTGCGGTCGAACGCAGTGATTTCCCTGTGATTAAAGCTATCACGGTTTATGTGGCAGCAGCCACCATGCTTTTTAACCTGATTGCCGATCTGGTGTATAAGCTGGTCGATCCTCGCGTACAGTTGAAGTAGGTGAACTATGTTAAGTGTGATATTTAAAAGAAAAGCACTGGATACCACAGACACCACTTCTTCTGGACTTTGGCAACTGGCGATGCGTCGATTAAAGGCAGATCGTATCGCGATGATCTCATTGTTTGTGGTGCTGTGTTATTTCGTGATGTTATTGCTGTCCATGACAGGAGTAATTGCTTCGAACTGGAATAAAGAAGTCGCTGTTAGCTATGCGCCTCCCACCTTTATGGGGGCAGATGCTGTCCGCGATACAACTGAAAAAGTCGCTACTCAATCACAGGCTTTACCTGAAAATCCCGTTGATCCTTTAAAAGATGTGATTCGTGAACTCAATGCCGAAATTGCCAAAGAACAAAGTGCTGGTGGCGCTATAGATTATTACGGCGTGGTTGATCCATTGGCGGAGGACATGAAAGCGATAGATCAGCAATTGGATGGGCATTTGTTGGATCAGCAGGCTGAATTAAAACAAACTCTTCCTTTTGGCGCGGACAAATGGGGACAAGATGTCTTGCAAAAAACCATTAAAGGGGCAGAAACATCCATTATTGTTGGTGTGGTCGCAGCCTTATTGGCGGTGGTGATTGGGACGGTACTTGGAGCAATTTCAGGTTACTTTGGTGGCTGGGTCGATGATGTCCTGAACTGGTTTTATAACATCTTCACTTCTATTCCTTATCTGTTACTGATTTTAGCCATTGCAGCGGTACTACAGCAAAAAGGCATTGTTTCTATTGTATTGATATTGGGTTTAACAGGTTGGACGGGTGTTTATCGTTTAATTCGTGCTGAGTATATGAAACATACCTCGCGTGAATATGTGCTGGCTGCCAAAGCTATTGGGGTCAGTCATTTTAGACGTATGTTTGTCCATATTTTCCCGAATGTCAGTCATATTGCTTTGGTGCAAATCTCGATTCTTGTGGTGGCCTTTATTAAGTCTGAAGTCATTCTCAGCTTCTTGGGTTTTGGTGTACCCGTAGGGGTCGTGTCTTGGGGCAGTATGCTGAATGAGGCACAAAGTGAATTGATTTTAGGTAAATGGTGGCAATTGGCGGCAGCTTCCGTCGCGATGGCAGTTTTGGTCACCGCATTTTCCATGTTTACCGATGCATTGCGTGATGCACTGGACCCAAAACTAAAATAAGAGGTGTATGAACATGACTGAATCAAAACAAAACTCAATCTTATTAAAAGTTGAAAATCTTAAAGTCAGTTTTAAGGGAGAAAATAAACAGTACATCGAAACGGTGAAGGGAATATCATTTGAAATTCCAGTGCATACCACGGTTGCCTTAGTGGGCGAGTCGGGCAGTGGTAAATCGGTAACATCTCTTGCGACCATGGGTTTACTGCCCCCAGAGCAAAGCCGTATTTCGGCAGAAAGTAAGATTGTGTTTGAAGGCGTGAATTTACTGACCTTATCACGTGCAGAGATGCGAAAAATTTGTGGCAAAGACATCGCCATGATTTTTCAGGAACCGATGTCTTCGCTGAATCCTGTATTTACTGTGGGCGATCAGATTGCAGAAGTACTCAGGCTACATTTGGCCATGGGGCGTAAGCAAGCCAGAGCACGTACTTTAGAGTTACTCAAAGAAGTCGGTATTCCTTCTCCTGAAACCAAAATTGATGCTTATCCCAGTCAGCTTTCGGGTGGGCAGCAACAACGTGTGATGATTGCGATGGCAATTGCCTGTGAACCGAAGTTATTGATTGCGGATGAACCCACCACAGCACTCGATGTGACTATTCAAAAGCAAATTTTAGATTTATTACAAGACTTACAGCAACGCCGTAATATGTCGATGCTGTTTATTACCCATGATTTGGCATTGGTGGGTGAAATTGCCGATCGCGTGATTGTGATGCGTCACGGGGAAATTCGTGAGCAAGGCGCAGTAAAATCAGTCTTGGAGCAGCCACAAGATATTTATACCCGTGCCTTATTACAATGTCGTCCGCAACTGTCACAACGCCCGTTCCGCTTGCCGATGATCAGTGACTTTATGCAGCAACAAGGTCAGGATTGGATAGAAAAAGTGGTGACTGAACAGCCTCGTGTACAGCGACAACGCGGGCTGAAGGGCAATGAAGAAATTATTCTGGATGTTCGAGACTTAAAAAAATCATTTTATAGTCGTAAAGGGTTGTTTGGTCGAGAAGAGTATCAGGCGGTCAAAGGTGTTTCGTTTCAATTGGCGAAAGGCAAAACATTAGGCTTGGTGGGGGAGTCAGGTTCAGGTAAAACCACCATTGGGCTATTACTCATGCGGTTGCAACAAGCAACAGGGGGAACGGCTCGGATTTATGGACAAGATATCTTGGCAATGTCAGATAAGCAGTTTGCCCAGTTTCAACGTAAAATTCAGATTATTTTTCAAAATCCTTATGCATCGCTTAATCCGCGCTTTACGGTAGGACAAATTCTACTGGAGCCGATGCAGGTGCATGGTATTGGTACCAATGATGCTGAACGCAAAAAAATCGCTTTGGATCTGTTGGAGCGAGTCAGTTTGCCCGCATCGGCATATCATCGTTATCCACATGAGTTTTCAGGTGGACAGCGACAGCGCATTGCGATTGCGCGTTGCCTAACCTTAAAACCTGAAATCTTGATCTGTGATGAATCGGTGTCGGCATTGGATGTTTCCGTACAAGCACAGGTCTTGAATTTGCTGCAAGATTTACAGGATGAATTTGGCTTGAGTTATATTTTTATCTCACATGATTTGTCAGTGGTGAAATATATTTCTGATCAAATTATGGTCATGAATCATGGGGATATTGTCGAAATTGCCAATTCGGATGATTTGTATCAGTCGCCACAACATGAATATACCCAACGCTTACTCAGTGCTATACCAAGGGGAGTGTAATCAATCGCTGAGTTTGGATAACTAAAACGCGCTTATTAAACTGCATCCACATCACATATAAAAAGAGCCACTCGAAAGTGGCTCAAATTTTAATTTGAATGATTAAAACTTTTTAAAACTTTTGTTTACGCCAAATGGCTTACGCGGAGCTTGTTCATCACGCGCATCACGTTGACCATATGAGCCTTTGTTGCCAAAGTTTTCTGAGCGGTTATCACGTTGTGCATAACCCGTGTTCTGGCGTTGTTCACGTTGACCATAGCCTGTTTGCGCATTGTCCTGACGACGTTGGCTATGACCATTTGGGTTTTCACGACGTTCACGGTTGAAGGCTGGCTTCGCTTGTTGTTGACCTTCATCTTCATTGTCACGACGTTGCTGACGTAAGAAACCGCCACGACGTGCTACCAGTGGTTTTTCTTGCATACGTTCAGTACGGCGTTTTGCCATGCCGAATAAACCTGTACCTTGACGTGGCTTAAGTTCAACCGATTTGGTTAAATTGTCGATGTCGTTTTTGTCCAACTCTATCCAACGGCCAGTACGGAGTTCGCGCGGTAAAATCACGGTGCCATAACGGGTACGTAATAGGCGGCTCACTTTCAAACCTTGAGATTCAAAAATACGACGCACTTCGCGGTTACGACCTTCTTTTACCACCACTTGGAACCAACGGTTAATTCCTTCACCGCCAATCTCAGAGAATGATTCAAATTTTGCAGGGCCATCGTCTAATACGACACCACGCAGCATATTATTTTTAATTTGCGGCGTTACTTCACCCATAACACGCACTGCGTATTCACGCTCAATTTCATTCGATGGGTGCATTAAGCGGTTTGCTAGTTCACCATCATTTGTGAACAGCAACAAGCCTGTAGAGTTAATATCCAGACGACCCACCATCACCCAACGATCATTGGTAATGCTCGGCAAGTTATCAAACACCGTTGGGCGTTGTTCAGGATCATTACGTGAACAAATTTCACCTTCTGGTTTGTAGTAAATTAAAACACGACGGCGAATTTCGTCTTCAATTTGGAACTGCACTTTACGACCATCGATGCGAAGCTCATCGCCTGGCTCAATACGTTCGCCTACTTGGGCAACTTGACCGTTGACACTCACGCGACCAGCAGCAATCACTTCTTCCATATAACGGCGAGAGCCGAGACCAACTCGTGCGAGCACCTTTTGCAATTTTTCACTCATGACAGCATAACCTTAGAAATTATCATCAACAGTTCACCTATTTAAGACCTCGGTGCTTGCGCATCGAGAGCCATAAAAGCTTCCTTGGCATCCTGTAGGGGAGGCAATTGACCAACTGATGTTAGGCCAAAAGCATTTAAAAACTGTGGCGTTGTAACTAACAACGCGGGTCTTCCAGGGAGTTCCCTAAAACCAGATTCTTTAATCCAGTTCCAGTCGAACAAAGTTCTTAATATTTGACTATTATTCGAGACTCCACGAATTTGTTCAATGTCCGCACGAGTCACGGGTTGATGGTAAGCCACCACCGCTAGAATTTCGAGCAGAGAAGGCGATAAGCGTGTTGGACGCTCAGGCCACGTTTGACTAATCATCTGACGATACTTAGCGCGTACTTGAAAGCGGAAACCTTGTGCAGTTTCTACCAGTTCAATCGAGCGACCATGTTGTAAAACCATGAGTTGTTGTATCAGTTGGCGCAGTTCAGATTTGGAATATCGATCTTGAAATGCCTCTTTCAGACGTGCCAAAGAAACCGGTGCATCACTCGCAAAAATAATGGCTTCCAGTTGCATCAACATTTCATGTTGAATTTCTGATTGAGAAAACAGATCCGCTTCACTCATAGGTGTGCTCCTTGGACACTAAGAGGCGCCTCTATACCTGAACCAATAATTTGAATGCGTTGTTGACGGGTCAGTTCCAGCACGGCCATAAAAGTGACGACCACACCCATACGACCCTGACTTGGTTTGAGTAATTCAATAAAATCGAGAACTTCACCGGCTTGCAGCTTTTCTTCAATAAATGCAATTCGTTCTTCAAGCAATACTGGTTCTTGCTCAATTTTATGGGTCACTGGCTCTGGGCGGTTAAACACACAAAATAAAGCGTCATACAATAGATTGGCGGAAAAGCCATCATGACGGGCAGCAACATCCCCAAGACTGACATTGGTCTGAAAAGTATCTCGTTCTAAAATACTCATTTGGCCCAAACGCTCAGCCGCTTGTTTCACGCGAAGATAAGTTTCTAACCGATCAATCAGTTCTTGTTTCGGGTCTTTTTCAACGGCAATACTGGTAGGCTTTGGCAGTAATAAACGGGATTTTAAATCAGCCAATAAGGCTGCCATCACCATATAGTCAGCAGTCAGCTCAATATTTAGTGACTTCATGGCATCCATGTAAGAAAGATATTGGGCTGCAATCGGAGCAATATCTAACTGTAATAAGTCGAAGCCATTTTTTTGAATTAAGTAAATTAAAAAGTCGAGTGGTCCTTCGAAATGCTCCAAGAGAATTTCAAATGCGGCAGGAGGAATATATAAATCCTCAGGGATGGAGTCTTGCCATTCATCTAGAACACGGATGTGCGGCATTTCTTCCATAGCATTAGGGACGGATTGATTCATTACAGTTATTGGCCACGCGAATTTTCAAAGGCATGATTATGTGTTTTCGAATCAGTACTTAGGGGAGAAAGTAGGGGTGATTAAAAAATACATAATTTTAATAGGCCTTAGTGTAATGCATATTAGGAAATGAATAAATTACTTGGGGGGGTAAATAACAAAAAAGTATTAAATAAATATGGGGTATTTATTTGCGTGATGAAGGTTTAAATTATCATTTAAAAAAAACGAAGAATAGAAAAAATTATAAAATGACGATAAAACAAGACCATAAACGTTAACAAATGGATTAGGGGAGGGACTAGGCCCCCTAACCCTGATAGTTAAATTTATTCAAAAGCACTAACATCACCTACGCCTTTACGAATCACAACAGGGCTCTCTCCTGATAAATCCACAATACTGGTGGTGCTTAAGGTACCTAAACCGCCATCAATAAAGACATCAATGCGTTTTTCCAGTTGCATCTCAATTTCATAGGGGTCATCTAAAGGATCGTCAATACCTGGTAAAATCAGCGTACTGGTCAGTAGCGGTTCACCTAATTCTTTCAGTAGCATCTGACAAATTGGGTTGCTTGGAATGCGTAGACCAATGGTTTTCTTTTTGGGGTGCATCAAGCGTTTAGGTACTTCACTGGTGGCTGGTAAAATGAAAGTGGTCACGGCAGGGGTATTATTTTTCAGTAAACGATACATGGCATTGTCTACTTTGGCGTAGGTGGCAATGTCAGATAAATCTGAACAAATAATCGCGTACTGATGCTTTGGCCCTAAACCACGGATCTGAGAAATACGCTCCATGGCATTCTTATTTCCAATCTGACATCCAATCGCATAAGCAGCATCAGTTGGATAAACCACCACGTCACCCGCACGGATGCGTTCCACTGCCTGACTGATTAAGCGCGGTTGTGGATTATCAGGATGTATTCTTAAGTGCAACATATTGTTCTCCTGATTTTTTAGATATTATTTGCTGAAATTACAACATCTTGTCATGTAATTTTGATGAATTTCTGTAATTAATCCAGCATTTCGCGTTGAAACTCGCCACTTTGTAATCTTTTGCCACCTCGCGTACACGTACAGACACAGTCAATAAAGTATTGGGCATCTCGAGGTAGCGCCATTTCTCCAGAGCAATAACGCTGAACTTGTGCATATACATGATCTTTAAAAGTCGAGCCATCACCACCTTCACCCGTTAAATTGTCGAGTGAAACCCGAAATTTACGTCCAAAGGCTTTGGCAAACATCCATTCAATGGCTTGAGGCTTAATTTCCACTTGCTCAAATAAAGCTTGTTGTTCTTGTGTGCGACCATCAGGAGCATACCAATAGCCTAAATCGGGGAGTAGGCGACGTTGTTCACCCGCAATGCTCCAATGGCTAATTTCATGTAATGCACTATTAAAGAAACCATGAGCAAATTGAATACGTGCAGGCTGTTGCTGTGTCGCTGGAAAATATTCAGGTTCGTGTTCGCCGCGAATCAAATTCACATTAAGGTGGGAAAACCAGTAATTAAAGTGTAAGATGAGCCAGTCAACTTGTTCAGTTTCTGACTGTAAATTCGCCCATTCCAAACGTTGCACTTGGTCTGGTGAAATGTCAAAATGAACAGTTGAAAGTGTGCTAATAAGTGATTTTTTATTCACTTCTGTTTGCGGCTGCAACAGATGCATGACTGTGTTACCCAAAATGGTCTGTCTAAATAAGTACAAAATTGTATCTTAATCTTTGACAGAGTACTGATGAATTTGTAGAATTGCCGCCTTAATTATGTCAGCAAATACCTTTCCGGCACAGATTGAGCCGTTTAAATGGGCTGAACAAGGCTTTACATGGTCAGGTACCCTGCCATTGTCTCGCTTTGCTCGTATCGCTCGTGAAGCTGTTGGATCAATTGATGATCAATTGATTAACATAGACTGTAAGCTATCAATGGATGCGTATCATCGCATTGTATGGCTAGATGGTCGCGTTGAAACGCAGGTTCCAATGGAATGCCAACGCTGTTTAGGCACGGTACACATTGAACTCGTTTCAGATTTTCATCTAGCTCTAGTGGATGATGAGTCACTGATAGAGCGCTTGGATGAGGATGCTGATTTCATCGTCTTAGGTGAAAGTGAAGCAACGACGAAAGGTAGCTATGATGCACCTGCGACGGCTGATTTACTGTCTCTGATAGAAGATGAATTGTTATTGTTGATGCCTTTGTCTCCTAAGCATGATGCTTGTGAACATAAGCACCAACCTGCCATTGAAGAGCTTGTCGAAGAGAAGCGGGATAACCCGTTTGATGTTTTGGCAAGTTTGAAGGGTAAACTTAACTAATTTTTGTGTTATACTCTTCCGTATAAGACAACTGAATTTGTTCTGATCCATATTTTTCGATTTGTAAGGAGCCATCATGGCCGTTCAGCAAAACCGTAAAAGTCGCTCTCGCCGTGACATGCGCCGTTCACATGACGCTTTAACCGAGAATGCATTAACTGTAGACCAAGCTACTGGCGAGATTCACCGTCGTCACCATGTATCTAAAGATGGTATCTACCGTGGTCGTCAATTATTCGCTAAAGCATCTGCTGAATAATTGATGAAGCATTAAGTGATAAGCTTAGTGAAAAAATTGGGAGCGTAAGCTCCCTTTTTTTTGTCTTCGATTTTTGTTGTATTTCGCAATTACCAAAAACAAAATTAAGTGTTAAATTTCCGCTCCATGAATGAGCAGTGACTACATAAAGGATTTTTTATATGTCTGCTAGACCACTTGAACAAGCAGCTCAAGCAACAAAAACTGCATTTGTGTTTCCAGGTCAAGGTTCGCAAAAAGTCGGCATGCTGGCTGAACTTGCTGAACAGTTTAGTGGTGTTCGTGACACTTTCGCGGAAGCTTCTGAAGCCCTTGGTTTTGATTTGTGGCATATTGCCCAAAGCGGTGAAGGCTTAGACCAAACTGAATTTACTCAACCTGTATTGCTGACAGCCAGTATTGCTTTATGGCGTGTTTGGTTAGAGTTGGGCGGTGTAGTGCCTAAATATCTTGCTGGTCACTCATTAGGTGAATACAGTGCTTTGGTTGCTGCGGGTGCAATGTCTTTGGGTGATGCTGTTAAGTTAGTCAACTTACGTGGCAAACTTATGCAAAGTGCTGTACCGCAAGGTCAGGGGGCAATGGCGGCTATTTTGGGTCTAGAAGATGCCAAAGTCCTTGAGCTATGTGCTGAAGTTTCAGCGCAGGGTCAGGGTTCGGTAGAAGCTGCAAACTATAACGCGCAAGGTCAGGTGGTGATTGCAGGTGATAAAGCCGCAGTAGAAGCAGTCATGGCTATGGCAAAAGAACAATCTGGCAAGGCAATTGCACTTCCAGTATCAGTTCCATCACATTGTTCGCTGATGAAACCTGCTGCTGAGCAATTCGCGCATGCTTTGGAACAAACTGCCATTGAGCTACCTAGCATTCCTGTAATACAAAATGTCAACGCGGAAATCGCGACGGATGTAGCGCAATTACGTCAGGCATTGACTGCGCAACTGTATCAGTCGGTGCAGTGGACAAAGACAATGCAGACTGTGCAAGATCAGGGCATACAATATATTGTTGAATGTGGTCCTGGTAATGTCCTTGCCAATCTTGCGAAACGTTTGCCGAATATAGAAAAAGCATTCCCAATCGATACGAAAGGTCGAGTGGAGGATGCGCTGAATGCCATTTTAGTGGCGGAAGGGAAAATTGCATGACACAAGAACGCAAAGTCGCATTAGTGACAGGCGCGAGTCGAGGGATTGGTGCTGCCATCGCTCAACAACTCATTCAAGACGGTTATTTTGTAGTAGGTACAGCGACTTCTGAGTCTGGTGCAGAAAAATTATCAGCAGCATTTGGTGAGAATGGTGCAGGTAAAGTGCTAGATGTACGTGATGGTACTGCAATTGATGCTTTGGTTACAGATATCGAACAAAATTATGGTTCAGTTCTTGCACTTGTAAATAATGCAGGGATTACCAAAGATAATTTGTTGTTGCGTATGTCTGAAGATGATTGGGATGATATTCTCAATATTCATCTAAAAGCGGTATACCGCTTATCAAAACGTGTTCTTAAAGGCATGACCAAAGCGCGTTTTGGACGAATTATTAATATTAGTTCTGTGGTTGCACATTTCGCAAACCCAGGCCAGGCAAACTATTCAGCTGCTAAAGCAGGGATTGAGGCATTTAGCCGCAGCCTTGCCAAAGAAATGGGTAGCCGCCAAATTACTGTAAACTCAGTTGCACCAGGTTTCATCGCAACTGAAATGACAGAACAGTTAAGCGAAGAAATTCGTAAAAAAATGAGTGATCAAGTGGCACTTCAACGCTTAGGTGAACCACAAGATATCGCGAATGCTGTAAGTTTCTTGGCTTCTGAGAAGGCAAGTTATATTACAGGTACGGTTTTACACGTAAATGGTGGTTTATACATGAGCTAATTAGCTGATGGATTAACTTTCAAAAAATTAAAGTTTCAATTAAACTGATGGCATTTAAAAACGCCACAAGCAATGAGGAGAATTCCTGTGAGCGATATCGAACAACGCGTTAAACAAGCGGTTGCAGAACAATTGGGTCTTAAAGTAGAAGAGATCAAAAACGAAGCATCTTTTATGGATGACTTGGGTGCAGACTCTCTAGACCTAGTTGAACTTGTAATGTCTTTCGAAAATGATTTCGACATCACTATCCCTGATGAAGATTCTAACGAAATCACTACAGTTCAATCTGCAATTGACTATGTTTCTAAGAAACTTGGTTAATTGTTGATGTTCAGCGCTGCTGAAAGAAAAGCCACCTTTTAGGTGGCTTTTTTAATGTCTGTATGGGCTAAGCTGCTTAGGTGTATTGATATGAGAAATCAGTTCAGTCATATGAATATACCAAGAAAAGGGGATGGTGCTTCTTCAGATTCAATTTTACTGTATTGAATACAGAATAATGAAAAGACTTAAAACTAGAAAAGTGATGTATTTGATTGTTAAAGTTGAGTATTTTAGTTGGTCTATTTGTAACAAATAATGTATGCCAAGATACTTGGCTTTGCATGTTTATAAGTTATGCTTAAAAATAAGTAAAATTGATAATAAATAAATATATATAATTAATATGCATATGTGTAAACAAGAGATAAATATTAATTTTTTGGTTAACTGGTTCTCATTTTTAAACAAATTAGTTCCTCTATATTTACTAAGCTTATTTTAATAGACTTATTGAATAAGAAATTCATCTGTCTGTTTTTTGTTATTGTTAATAATAACTTAATAATTACATCATGTGTTACTTTGTAAATTTTTAATTAACTTATTGAATTTAATTGTTAAAATCACCTTGAAATACAAGCCACAGTGTTCTGTATATAAGAAATATCTAAAGTAAAAATATGAGAATACGAAATAAACAAGTACAACAAATGACTTGGCATAAAAGAATTACTTTATTGATCACATTATTATGTAGTAGTTCGGTTTATGCGGTTCAGTTACAGACGTTGTTAAAAACAGCTTTGGAGCAAGACCCAATGATGTTGGAAGCACAAGCCAATGAGGAAGCAGCGTTAAGCAAGGTTGAAGAGTCAAAATCGCTACATTATCCAACTTTAGCTTTGACAGCTAATCAAATTCTGGATCAATCTCACGAGAGTCAATATGACTATGCGAGTGAAGATTTTACACCTGGGGTGAGAGGTAGCCTGAATTTATATTCATTTGGTGCAATTAGTGCTCAGGTAGATCGTGATGAAAAAAAATCTCAATATTTTGAGCAAAAAATTGATGAGACTGCGGAAGAGCTAGGTTACAACATTGGTTCTGAATATTTAAAAGCTCTCAATGCACATGAAGCGCTGGCTGTACAAATGCGAAGTTTGGAACGTCACAATAAGTTTACGCATGATATTAGTGTGATTGTGCAATATGATGCGGGTCGTCGTTCAGAGCTCACACAAGCACGCGCTCGCCAAATGCAGGTAGAACACACCATTAGTAGTTTGCAGCGTGAATTGGGTTTTGCGCTGAGTCATCTTAAGAAATATTCACCAGAAGTGATTGATCAAGACGCGCTAAGAGATCCATTTATCGGTCTGGCACCATCTCAATTTATATCACGTTATCAACTGGGTGAAGTTACTCAACATCCTTCTTATTTGGCTCAGGAGGCGGAGTTAGAGAGTATTCGCTCTGAGGTGAAGTACCGTAAAGCAAAGCGTTATCCAAGTATTAACTTGGAAGGCAATGTGACCACAGAAGACCGTGAAGTGTATTTGAACATGTCGTGGGATTTGTTGAACCGCGGTGCGAAATATTCTGTTGAACAAAGTGGGCAATCCGCAGTGGCAGCTAAAGCACGACTTGATCAAATTCAGCGTGATATTGAGGAACGTGCACGTACTGCTGAAATTGACATGTTTCAAAGTCAGCAAAAAATGAATATTTCACAGGAGCAAATTTTAGCATCCCGTAAAGTGGTGAGTGACAATGAAAAACAATTCAAAATTGCGCGAAAAAGCTTAATTGATGTGCTTAATGCGTATAACGAATTAGCAAGTGTCGAAATGGCTTATGTGACGGCACAGAATGATTATCGAATGGCAGCGCTCGCTTATTTGCGTGCTCAAGCCAACATTAGCAATTGGGTGAAGCAGTAAGAATAAAAACTGCTGATCCAAAGTGGATGTGGATCATGCTTAATTGACTTGAAGGTCAAATAATTAAAATAGGATGACATAACGAGAATGAAATCCATAATAGAGCATATTGCTTTGGTAACCCGACTGTTGGGGAGCCCTTTACCTGTCGCAACGTTGATGGCACAGGTAACGCATGACCAAAATTTAAATGTCAATTACCCTTCTTTAGTTGAAGTATTAAAAAGTCATGGCTTTGAAAATACGTTAAGTAAAAAAGCACTCAATGAAATTCCTACTTTAGCCGTGCCTGTGGTGATTGTTTTGCAGCAAAATGAAGCTGCAGTGATTACTCAAATTCATGGTAGTGGGGCAGATCGAGTTTATGAATTACAACAAATTGATGGTTTAAAGCAAAGAATTGATCATGCGCAGCTATCAGCATTGTACTTGGGGTACTGTTGGTTTATTAAACCTAAATTAGCCAGTGACTTACGTTCTGAATTGCCAGAATATCACTTACCTAAAGCATGGTTCTGGAAGGTCATTTGGCGTTTTAAGGCTTATTATTCGCAAGTCATCTTAGCGACATTCATCATTAATTTCTTGGCATTGGTCAGCTCACTTTATGTCATGAATGTCTATGATCGCGTTATTCCGAACAAATCTTATGAAACACTGTGGGTGCTCAGTATTGGGGTAATTTTGGCAATAAGCTTTGAGTTTACTGCAAAAATGATCCGTGGGCATTTAACAGATATTGCAGGTAAAAAAGCGGATTTAATTATTAGTTCGGCTATTTTTCGTCGTGTGATGAGTTTGGATTTAGCAGAACGTCCAGTGTCATCAGGTTCCTATGCCAATAACCTGCGTGAATTTGAATCTGTGCGGGAGTTTATGACCAGTGCCAGTCTGTTGGTGTTGGTTGATTTACCATTCCTTTTGCTTTTTATTGCTGTAATTTGGATGATTGGCGGTGCACTGGCAATGGTTCCCTTAATTTTAATACCAATCGTGATGCTGGTTGGAATGTTGTCTCAGAGACCTTTAGCACGCTATATCAGTGAATCAATGAAAGAGTCTTCACAGCGCCAAGGTTTGGCGGTAGAGGCTATAGAGGGGATCGAAACATTAAAAGCCAATAATGCAACCAGTTGGGCACAGCAAAAGTGGGATTATTACACAGCTAAAACTGCTGTTTCGAGCACTAAAACTCGTGATTTGAGTAATTTTGTGGTTAATTTTTCTGTTGCCATACAGCAATTAAATACCGTGATTTTGGTGATTGTTGGAACTTATCTCATTCACAGTCCGGATCCAAACCATAAAATTACCATGGGGGCTTTGATTGCCTCGGTCATTTTATCTGGGCGTGCATTGGCACCATTGGCGCAAATTTCGAGTTTAGCGATTCGTTTTCAACAAGCCAAAATTGGGCTACAAGGGCTGCAAAGCATTATTGAGCGTAAAATTGAACGTCATCCAGATCGGCAATATATCAGCTTAGACCAGGTCAGTGGCGAACTTAAATTTCAAAATGTGTGTTTTAAATATCAGACAGATATTCCTCCTGTACT
Organism: Acinetobacter sp. AM; assembly: GCF_003105055.1. Classification (NCBI taxonomy): domain Bacteria; kingdom Pseudomonadati; phylum Pseudomonadota; class Gammaproteobacteria; order Moraxellales; family Moraxellaceae; genus Acinetobacter; species Acinetobacter sp. AM. Next base: position 20,766 of record NZ_QETG01000040.1, read on the forward strand.
TAAGGGTATAAATCTGAATATTGCACCTGGTGAAAAGGTGGGAATACTCGGGAAAATCGGCAGTGGTAAAACGACAACTTTAAAGCTCGCCAGTGGCATGTTTGAACCACTAGAGGGAAATGTCACGCTGGATGGTGTGGATTTACGTCAGTTGGATCCTAATTATTTACGTAATCAGGTTGCTCTACTAGGGCAAGCACCACGTCTTTTTCTTGGGACGCTACGTGAAAATTTAGATTTGTCGAGACAAGATGGTTTTTCTACAGATCAAGAGTTGTTGCAGGCTTTGAAGCGCTTTGGTTTGGACAGCTTAATTCAAAATCATCCGCGCGGTTTAGATATGCCTTTGGGTGAGGATGGTTTGGGGCTTTCGGGTGGGCAGAAGCAAATTATAGCGTTGGCTCGCTTAACATTGCGTTCTCCACGTGTGGTGTTATTGGATGAGCCGACCAACGGCTTAGACCAGTTAACTGAACGACAAACACTGACGGCATTGCATCAATGGTGTAAAGACAAAACTTTGTTAGTGGTGACGCATCGTACTCAAGTTCTGAGCATTGTGAGTCGCGTTATTGTCATTGACCAAGGACAGGTGGTCATGGATGGCCCCAGAGATGAAGTGTTGAAAAAACTTGCTTTAAATGAGCAGACCAAATCGACAACACAACAGAATTCTACGGTTGCGACAGGGCAAACAAGTTCTGCTGTAGCAGCGGGGCAAAAAGAAGGTCGCACCATCGTGATCAAACCAGATCATGCATCGACTGTGCAGAATCACCCTAACACTACACAATTAGAAAAAATAAATGTTGAGTAGTCGTGTGTAGCAAGGCGACATCAACGTAAGTGAGGCATATGGAAGAATATCGAAATCCACCCGCAGATCGGGTTCAGTCGAAAGACTTGAAATTGTTAAATGATTTGAATGCCGCCTTACAAACGGAAAGGCATACGGGTCTGTTTTGGACAATTGGGTTGCTCTTTGTATTTTTGATTGTGTTTGTTTTTTGGGCGTATCACAGCCATGTAGAAGAAGTGACGCGCGGTCAAGGTAGTGTTATTCCAACCAGTCGTGAACAAATTTTGCAAAGTTTAGACCCAGGAACCATCAAGGAAATGCTGGTGAAAGAAGGAGATGTTGTTGAAAAAGGACAAATTTTACTTCGTCTCGATGATACCCGAAGTTCTGCTATTTTAAGAGAGAGTGAGGCAAAAGTTGCTAATCTTGAAGCAATGTCTGCCCGTTTAAGAGCGGAATCTTATGGTACGAAAATTCAGTTTCCTGATGGAATTAGTGAATCTTTAAAACATCGTGAACGCGCAGCATATGTTGCACGTCGTCGTGCAGTAGATGATGCTGTTGCAGGGTTGCAAACCAGTAAAGCCATGTTGGATCGTGAAATTTCAATTACGTCACCCATGGTGGCAGAGGGGGTGATGTCCGAAGTTGAGCTGCTACGTATGCGACGTCAATCTTCTGATTTGGCTTTACAAATAAATGAAAAGCGAAATCAATATGCCGCAGATGCGAATAATGAGTTGGTTCGAGTCGAGTCTGAATTGGCTCAAGCCAAAGAAAATATGGCGATGCGTGCAGACCCTGTAGATCGTTCACTTATTCGCGCACCCTTAAGAGGAATTGTTAAAAATATCAAGATTAATACGGTGGGTGGCGTAGTACAGGCTGGGCAAGACATTATGGAAATTGTGCCGCTCAATGACAAATTATTGGTTGAAGCTTATATCCGCCCTCAAGATGTTGCATTTGTTCATCCTGGGCTTGGTGCGATTGTAAAAGTGACTGCTTATGACTATGCCTTGTATGGTGGCTTAGAAGGTAAGGTGACTTTAATTAGCCCTGACACATTAAGAGATAAAACACGACCGAGTGAACTGAATTTAAATCCTGATGAGGCGTACTACCGTATTTTGGTTGAAACCAACCAGAACTCACTAACCGATAAAAATGGTAAAACCATGCCGATTATTCCCGGCATGATTGCCAGTGTGGATGTAAAAACAGGAGAGAAAACCATATTTCAATATTTAATAAAACCAATCACTCGAATGAAGCAAGCTTTGCAAGAGAGATAGCAATATTTTGTTGGCAGAAACTCTATATTTTAATAGGGTTTTTGTTATTAAAATAAATGGGCCATAATTCGGTTAATAGCTTATTGTTTTAATAAAATAAAGTATATTTTGGATATAAGTTATATGGTGTTGATTTTTTCGAACATGTTTATAGCATTAAACTGTCCAATCTTTATTTAAAAACTAATCAGTCTAA
>NZ_QETG01000041.1:0-21428 GCF_003105055.1 Acinetobacter sp. AM
CTATCGAAATAGAGGGAAAAGGCTCGGTTTAAGATTCAATTTAATTGCTGGAATTTACAACTTAGAATTGAATGAAAAATGAGTTATGAAAGAGATCTATTTTTACACTATAAACGCTGAAATGCATTCAGATACCCTGTTAGTTCTCATTTTAATCCTTGCATTCCCAGAATTTTTACAGGCCATCTGGTCTGCTGGAATAATCCGCTACGTGGTCAACTTCGTTACACGTTATGTCATTTACTATGGTTGTTCAGGTGAAAGCTACAGCGAAGAATACCCTGCTGTCACACTGCCAATTTAATTTCTATTTCCAGTATTTATTTTTTATTTTCGAAAAAGTTTTAAGGTTACACAGTTAAATTTATTAGAGTCAAAAACAAGCAATTTTTTGTTCCTACAAATGTTAAAAAATAATCACATAATGGATAATGTACTTTTATAAATTTCATATAAAGCTCAAATTTTCAAAATAATTATCTGATTTAATTAGGAAAAGAATCATGATCATAATTTCTTTCAATTTGCTTTCTGCTTAAACTTTACAAAACCTTTTTAAATCATTATTTTGACCCAGTTAAAGTTGGGTATCCAAATTTTAGATATCTCTCATCAGGTTATAGTAATATTGCTTCATCCTTAATTAAACTTGATTATTTGTTGGTTTTATCGGCATTTCTTCTACAATAGTTTAATTCTGTTTAAGAAAAAATTGCTATAGTCTTCTCACAAGTTCTTTTATAGTGATCTTATACGGAACATATGCATGAATTCAGAACGCCAACAAAATTTTCTTTTACGTAAAGAAAAAATCTTAGCAATGGCCGAAAAATTATTACTCGATAATAATCAGGACATTACTCTTGAAGAACTTGCTTCTGAGTTAGATATCGCGAAAGGTACAATTTACAAGCATTTCGACAGTAAAAATCAACTTTATTTAGAACTTATTATTCTAAACGAAAAGCGTTTACTCGATATTTCACACAAATTTAACATAGACATCAATTCTTACGTTTCAGAATACATGCTCTACAACATGTTAAATTCAAACCGTACAATTCTACTGCATGTTATTGAGGAACGTCTGACCAATAACGAACGTAAGCTGAATAACTTATTTGATGAACTCTACAAAATCCGTGAAGCGCGTATTTTAAGTATTAAAGAAATCACTGAAAAATATTTAAAAGAAAGCAATAGTGCAATGTCGATTCGGGACTATCAGTCTTATGTTTGGACTGTCACTTATGGTGCCTGCTTATTGCTCAATTCAACAAATTACCAAAAAGCAATTGGCTCACGTGAACGCTTAATCAAATTGTATATTAATCAAGTATTAATGACACCAGATAAAGTTGTGTAAATAGAACTTAAAGGAGATCTGATTAGATCTCTTTTTTCATTTCTGCTATCCTTTTTTCAAACTAAGTTCAGCAAAAAATATCCTAAAATAATTGAAGCTTTCGGAATTATTAACATGACAGTCTTATTACAAATCGATTTTCCTAGTACTGGACCTTTTGCAGCAGAAATGACTCAAGCATTTACTCCACTTGCAGAAAGTATTAATCAGGAAACTGGTCTTATTTGGAAAATTTGGACAGAAAATAAAGATGCTCAAGAAGCAGGTGGAGTCTATCTGTTTGATTCTATAGAAAATGCTACCAATTATTTAACTATGCACTGCGCACGTTTAGAAAGTTTCGGTATCAGCAATATTCGCAGCAAAATTTTTCAAGTGAATATAGATCTTTCAAAAATCAACCATGCACCACTTTAAAATAATAAGTCCTGAATCTCTCAGGACTTATCATTACTTAAATGCAATGTTTCAAGTAAAGTTGGCTGCACAGGCGTTTCAGCCTGATTATGAAGATAAACTTGCGCAACTTTAAAGACAATCACAACGGCTAAACACGTCGCTATACAAAAAATCCAGAAACCAAATGGACTTCTAATGTTATGTGAGCCGCAATTCGGGCACTCTTTAACATCCGAATCGACCACTAAATCACAGCAAGCACAATGGTATTGATACAGCATAGGTATGCTCCTATTTCACTGTAGTGGTTGTATTTATTTTTACATTCCCAAGTACATGGCAATGTAATCTTTCTTCATGTTATGTGAGTATTTGTAAATGCACAAGTGAAGTCACAAACAAAAGTCGACTGGAGCGTTCAAAATTAATGAATACATCACTAGTCTACTGTTTTGATTTTTCTTTTATGGAAATTATGACCTTGATGAATATGTAACGAGGTTTGAGTTTCATAAAATTCAACTCCTTCCATAATTCAAGTAATATAGCCGTCTAGATTCAGTTTTTTAGTGTGGATTTCAGCGATGGTACAATTGATTAAAAAAGGCGGGTTACGGGAACGCGCAAATCGTAGCCGTAAATTTAAAGGCTCAGAGAATACTGAGACCACGCTCAAACCCAATAGCTATGCAGACACTACGAAAAATGCTGAAATCATCAACTCAACTTCAGCACAGATTCAAGAAACCAACATTCAATCTAAAACATCCGAATAGCGTCGTACCAAAGCCAGATGGCAAACACTAGAAATAAAGCCCCCGAGAGAATATCAATAGAGTGACCTGCTCGTTGATACAAGGCTTTAATTTTTGGTGTAGACATGATGAACATGAATAAACTAAACACCAAAAACGTTTGAAGTGGGATGATGAATGCCAATTGTGTTTTTAAATTGGTATTTGCAGATGAACCTAGCGCTAAGGAAAAGACACTACTGAAATAAATTAAAGTCTTTGGATTAGACAAATTGGTGAATAATCCCAATAAAAAATACTTTTGCTGACCATTTGGCAGAGTTAAAGTACCTTCAAGTTGAGGACTTTGTGCAGAAGTGAGTCCCTCTTTCAGCATTCCCCACCCCATACGGGCCAAGAAGAATCCCCCAATGAGCATCAAAATTTGCTGAATCCAAGGGAATTGTTCAACCAATACTGTAAAGCCCAATAAGGTTAATACAACCCAAACGACAATCCCTGCCGAAATGCCCAAAATGATTTTTAAGGTATTTAAGCGTGTTGTAGAAGCTGAGCTTTTTGCAATCAATAAAACATCAGGCCCAGGGGTTAATTGTGCGACAAAATGTAAAGCACAGATGGTAAGCAACAAAGACATATTTTTATAAATTAACCATTTTTTCAATGGGTGAATTATAACGCCTGTTTAAATTTTTACTGCATTAATCACATATTAAGAATAAAAAAACCGAAGTACTTTTGAGGGACTTCGGTTCAGATATATAGATAATCAGCTAGATCATTTATTTACATCTTTCATTTCAATTTTCTTGGCGTCTGGTGTTACTTCATGTGCCTCACCATCAATAATGCTTGAATCACGGTATTGACTACCGCCTTGCTGATTTTGCATGTCTTGCATTTGACGCATTAAATCTGCAAATGGATTCTGCCCTTGTGCACCTGTTGCTCCACCCATATCGCCCATCATGCCACCCATCATTTTGTTCATCATGGCTTGTTGGCGTTTCATCATGGTTTTCATAAATGCAGCTTGCAACGCTTTTTGAACAGCAGGAATTAACAATAAAACGGCAAATACATCACTAATTAAACCAGGAATCAGTAATAGAAAACCTGCAAAAATTTTAGGCAAATTGCCTGTAAATGCAGGGTCTGAACTTACCTGACCTGATTGCATTTGTTGCATCTGCGGCATAATTCCCGCCGAATATTTACGGATAATATTTAATCCAATAAAGAAGGCAGCCACAAACCAGAAAAACACGTACCACATACTACCAACGAGGTCACCCACGCCAATCCAGACGAATACTTCTAGAATTAAGCCAGCAAGTACAATCAGAAATAATTTCATGAAAATTAATCAAATCTCTAAAATAAAAAAATTGACCATATTCTATAGCTGTCAAAGTGTTCAGCATTTTTCTATGGTTAAGAATATCTATAAGGGCAGTTTTTTATTTTTAAAGCCCTTGGTCAAAAAATTGTACAAACTATTCAAATTTAGTGACGATCTTGCTGCTGTTCTTACAATTTTATTGATTAAACGCGCTATTAGAATTTTACGCTTCTCAGTCAGTACAACTTGAATTGAAGAAATCATGAGAATTACTCATTTTTGTTATTTATATTTCAAATAGAAATTGCTCTAGCATTCTGATCACAAAAATATAAAATGTTATAACATTACATTAATCTTTCTTATGACGTATGAAACAACCTTTCCACATATTTTATTCTAGCCTCAGCTTGTCTCTATTTACTCCATTCTGTTGGGCTGAAAGTACACCAGAAGTCCTTAAAACCATACAATTACAGGCCGAAACGTTAACAGAAAGTCCAAAACAAACGACTGCCTTAACCAAGTTTTCACACGATATCCTCGATATTCCTTTTAGTCGCAGCCTACTGTCCAAAGACCTTATCCAACAGCAAGATGTACAACGTATAGATGATGCACTGGCTCAGGTCAGTGGTGTATATCATCAAACCAATTATGGAGGGGGCTTTTGGGACAACTATTCTTTCCGTGGCTTTAGTACCGATCCCAATATTGGGGCTCAAATGATTAGAAATGGTCTTAGTGTAAATCGCGGACTCAGCGCTCCGCGGGATATGGTCAATATTGAATCACTCGACTTTTTAAAGGGTCCTATGGCTGCACTCTATGGTCGTGGTGAAACAGGTGGACTTTTGAATATCAACACCAAGCAGCCCAAATGGGAGTCCCAAAGTGAAATTAACCTACGCACCAATAGCCTAGAAAAATACCGTGCGAGCTTTGAGCATACAGGGCCTATCAATAACGATATTGCCTATCGATTTGCGATTGCGCATGAAGATAATCAAAGTTTCCGTGACCATGTATCCAGTGAACGTTGGTTTTTTTCACCTCAATTGACCTGGAAAATTTCTGATCAAACTCAATTCGATTTTGATAGCGAGTTTACGCAACAAAGGGGGACTTTTGACCGTGGAATCAGTAGTTATCAAAAACAATTTGTCATGCAACCTGAAACTTTTTCAGGTGAACCCAATGATGGTCAGCATCTTCAAAAGGACAATTTTTATCAGCTCCGTCTCGCACACGAGTATAATGACGCTTGGAAAATCAATAATGCCTTGAGCTTTAAAGATGCTCAATTAAAAGGGTTTTCTAGTGAACCACGTAAAATTCAAAGTGATGGTCAGACTTTAGAGCGACAACGTCGTTATCGTGACAATAAAAGTGATGATGCACTTTTTCAAACGGAATTACTGGGCATGATTCAACAAGATTGGGCCAGACACGAAGTTCTGGTCAGCAGTGAGATTGGACGCTTGAATTATCGCCAACTTCAATTGCGGCGTAATCATAGCACGAGCGTCCCTAATACTATCGACATCTATAACCCCGTGTATGGACAATATCTTCCTGAACTTCCATTGTTCATTAATACTGAAGAACAACAACGCTATTTTGCTCTGAATCTTCAAGATCAAGTTTTTCTAAATGATCAATGGAGTGTCTTACTTGGCGCACGTTTTGACCATATCACGCAAGATTTTCAAAATAAACTGATTAATAACTCGAGTAAAAGAGACTTACAACAAACCAGCCCACGATTAGGAGTAAATTATCGACTAAATGATGATTGGTCATGGTATGCAAATTATGGACATTCTTTCGCACTGAACAGCGGTGTAGACCGTCATGACCAAGTTTTTGATCCAGAAAAAGGAATAAGTTACGAGCTTGGGAGCAAATATCAGATCAATCCACAAAGTCTGTTTAGCCTCGCCGTATTTAAAATGAAGAAAGAAAATGTCTTAACCACCGATCCCACAGACAGTAATTATCAAATCGCGGCAGGTGAAGTCTCTAGTCAAGGCATTGAACTTGATTTAGAAATGCAACTGAATGATCAATTCTCAGCACGTGCCAATTATAGCTACACCGATGCAAAAGTTGAAAAAGACCAAACACTTGTCAAAGGTTCCAGATTAAGTAATGTGCCGAAACACAGTGGCTCAATCAATGGAAATTACGAATGGTCACTGGCAAACACCAGTAAAATGGGCATCGGTGCAACCGCGATTTATGTCGGAGATCGTAGTGGGCATAGCAGTGATAATGGATTTACGCTCCCCGCATACACTTTAGTCAATTTACACGCCTATTATGCGCCATCGGAGCAACTCCATTATCAATTCAATATCAATAATTTATTGGATGAAACCTACTATGTTGCAAGTTATAGCGAGCTTTGGATTCAACCCGGCGATCCACTAAATGCATCGCTTGCATTGCAGTGGAAATTCTAAGTCCTTGTTCGAACCCGTTAATTGTAAAATTTTCGGGTTTTACCTATAAGTGATCATGCGCTGCGTCATCTCTCAAAATCTCAACCATAACAAATGCGAGTGTGAAAAGTTTAAACAGATCGCTCAACAACACCTTGATTAAAGCGAAATAACTGTTCTTCCATGTCTATAAAATCATATACTTCACAGATCGATTGCAATCTCTGCATCATTTTTTCAGATCTTACCAAGTTTTTATTATGTCATTAATTATTGGGATTGACCCAGGTTCACGCCTTACAGGCTATGGAATTATAGAAAAAGACGGTCAAAAATTACGCTTTGTCGATGCTGGCACCATCCGGACCGAAAGCAAAGACATGCCAGAACGCCTGAAACGTATTTTTGCAGGTGTTGAACGGATTGTGAAATTTCATGGTCCGACTGAAGCCGCGGTTGAACAAGTGTTTATGGCTCAAAATCCTGATTCTGCATTAAAATTAGGACAAGCTCGTGGTGCAGCCATTGCAGCGCTTGTAAATTTAGATTTGCAAGTTGCTGAATATACCGCACGTCAAATTAAACAGTCGGTGGTTGGCTATGGTGCTGCGGATAAAGAACAAGTACAAATGATGGTGGTGAAATTACTGAATTTAAGTGTGACTCCCCAAGCCGATGCTGCCGATGCACTGGCTGCTGCCATTTGTCATGCACATGCTTCAGGAACTATGAGTAAACTGGCTGTACTTAATGCTTTAGGGGGCATGGCTCGTGGACGGAGTCGTTCTAGCAGCCGACGTCGTTAATGATTCAACAATTTCGTTTATTCACGAATAATTTGAAAGTCATTCACAGCGAGATCTTGTGAAACTTCACAACTTCTCACCTGCTGCACTTTTGCATGAGATGGTCCTAAATAAGCCAGTTCGATCAGATGAGGTAGATTTTCTGCATCAGTGATCACTAGAGCCTCTACTTCGCCTGTTGCTAAATTTTTGACATAACCTTGTAATGCTAAAGCTTGAGCCTGCTGATAAAACCATCGACGATAGCCAACGCCCTGAACCCGTCCTGAAATGATGAGCCGAAATGCTTTTTGCATTTTAACCTCCATTCACAACAGAATAAATTGCTCGTCCCATATCATGGGCTTGTAAACCACGCATCCCCGATTCAGCCAATACATCACCAGCTTGTGCATGTAAACTCACAATTTCGTGCAGCGCAATTCGCTCATGAAATTGTGCTTTTAAACTTGCTAGCATTCCCGCAAGCACGTCACCCATACCACCTGTACCCATTCCGGCATTGCCTTGAGTACAAATATACAATCTATCCTCCAAGACCAAGCTACCTGAACCTTTCAATACCCATTGCCCCGAAAAGGTATCTTGTAATTGATGAATCGCGGCAATACGGTCTTGTTCAATCTCTTTAACTGTACAGCCCAACAAAGTTGCAGCCTCACCCGAATGGGGTGTTGCATAAATATGAGCACTCAATTTTTGCTTATCTTTCGCAAGAAACCAAAGCCCATCTGCATCCAACACCACTTCTAAATGTGTACTTTGATTGAGTAGTTCAAACCATTGCTGAAAAATCTGCTCAGCCCAATCATCACGCCCTAACCCCATCCCAAAACAAACTGCATCGACATGGCTTAATAACTGTTGAATTGCCTCAGAATTTAAAGCATTAATATCACGTAGCATCATATTTGGCGCACGTGCCAAAATTGATGAGTGATGCTTGGCATGACACACTACGCTGACTTTACCCGCCCCCGCATGAAAGGCTGCTTCAGCCGCCATAATGACTGCTCCCCCCATATCCGCATGACCACCCACCACCAATACGTGACCATAACTACCTTTATGACCAAAGGCTTGACGTTGCGGCAAAGTAATCTTTTTTGGCGATAACTGTGCGGTGGCGTGTAATTTATCATCTTGAGGAATAAGGCTAACTAAATGTAACTGACCGACAAATTGTTTGCCTTGCCCTGTAAATAATCCTGCTTTATAGCCCAGTAAAGTAAACGTTTGATCAGCCTGAATAGCACAAGGTAAAGCCTGACCTGTATTCGCCTGCAAGCCACTCGGAATATCGATGGCCATTTTTAATCCAGTTTGTGCATTGAATAAGTGAATAATCCTTTGCCAATCTTGACTCAATTCACGGTTCAGTCCTATTCCAAATAAGGCATCTACATGGCATTCAAAATATTCTAATTGTTGTTGTGCCTTAGACGCTGCAAATCCTGTTTCGATAGCTATAAAAGACACATTCTGTGACTGGGCAAATAAATATGCTCGATGTAAATCTGGTGATGGTCCCCGTTCAGTGGTTAATACAGTGACTTGAAAACCTGCCTGTTTTAAGTAGCCTGCAATAAAATAACCATCCCCCGCATTATTGCCTTGCCCACACCACACCGCTATTTTTTTAATCTGCTTTTGTTCAAATTGTGGTAATAACTGTTGCACAATTGTCCAAGCGGCTTGCTGCATCAAGCCCAATGATGAATTTTTATGAGCAAACCAACGTTGCTCCCATGCTTGAATTTCGCTGCTATGGTAAACTGAACGTTGCATGATTTCCCCTATTATTGGTTTATGGCTTCGACCTCTTCTTCCTCAAACATCTCACTGCAACAGCTTGATCTTCAAGAGCTAAAAACATGGATCAAAACGCAGGCTTTAGACTTGGGTTTTGCTGATTGTGTCATTGCCAAACCAGATGCTCAAGCAGAATTAGAACGTTTTAAAGAATATTTAAAACGTGGTTATCATGCAGATATGACTTATCTTGAAGAAAATTTAGACAAGCGTGCCGACCCAACACTACTGGTTCCAGGCACACGTAGCATTATTTGTGTTCGGATGAACTATTTGGTCGAAACCCCCAAACCACGTTATGTTCCCAATGAGCCGAATGCCGCCATTATTGCGCGTTATGCACGTGGGCGGGATTATCATAAAATTATGCGTGGGCGTCTAAAAACATTAGCGACGCGTATTCGTGAACGTGTGGGAGATTTCGAATCTCGTCCTTTTGCAGATTCTGCACCCATTTTTGAAAAGTCTTTGGCTGAAAATGCAGGTATGGGCTGGACTGGGAAACATACTTTACTCATTCATAAAAAATCAGGTTCATTTTTTGTTTTAGGGGAATTGTTTACCTCTCTCGATTTACCTTTTGATGGGCCAACCACGAAGCATTGTGGCTCCTGTACAGCTTGTATTGATATCTGCCCGACACAAGCCATTGTCGAACCTTATATGCTCGATGCACGAAAGTGTATTGCTTATTTGACCATTGAATACAAAGGCGTTATTCCTGAAGAATTAAGACGTGGAATCGGCAATCGGGTTTTTGGCTGTGATGACTGTCAACTGATTTGCCCTTGGAACAGTTTTGCGCAAAAAGCCAGTATCGAAGATTTTAATCCACGTCATGATCTAGATCAGGTCACTTTATTAGATTTATGGCACTGGGATGAGGTAACTTTTTTAAGCAATACCGAAGGCAGCCCAATACGGCGCACAGGCTACCAAAGCTTTATGCGTAATATTGCAATTGGTTTAGGAAATGCCCCTTTTTCTAGCTTAATTCTACAAACTTTGCACGAAACTCGTCACTTGCATGATGATATTGTGCAAGTCCATATTGATTGGGCTATCCAAGAACAATTGATTAAATCTCAAACAGCTTAAAATCGTTAGTCCCCTATTAATAAATAAACTTTGCATATCCAGTTCTTTGCAAAGTTATTGTTTTATAAAAAGGATAGTTACGTGTTTGGCACAAAATTTATTGAACTAAATAAAAACTTTGCATGGAATACTCACTAAAAATAGCCGACTTTGTGACTAAAGCTTGCATCTAATCACTCATTACATCGACCTTTTTTAATCGTCAGATACTATAAGTTTTGGTTTTTTTTGCCTTTGGTTTTGGCACGAAATCTGTATGATAAAAGCCAATAAAGAATACAGATGATGGACTTCTAGAATGACTGTACGTAATGATTGGACGCGTGAAGAAATTCAAGCTTTATATGAACAACCTTTTTTAGACTTGGTCTTCCAAGCGCAAAAAGTTCATCGTGAGCATTTCGATGCCAATACCATTCAAGTCAGCACTTTATTATCAATTAAAACAGGCAAATGCCCTGAAGATTGCAAATACTGCTCTCAATCTGCACGTTATGATTCAAAACTAGAAGCAGAAAAGCGTATTGCTGTAGACAAAGTGATTAGTGAAGCCAAAGAAGCATTAGAATCAGGTTCTTCACGCTTCTGCATGGGTGCTGCATGGCGTAACCCACATGAGCGTGATATGCCTTATGTACTAGAAATGGTTCGTGAAGTCAAAGCTTTAGGTTTAGAAACTTGTATGACTTTAGGCATGTTAAACCAGTCACAAGCTGAACGTTTAAAAGATGCTGGACTCGATTACTACAATCACAACCTTGATACTTCGCGTGAGTATTATTCAAATATCATCAGTACCCGTACGTTCGATGATCGTTTAAATACACTTGAATATGTACGTGGTGCAGGCATGAAAGTCTGTAGTGGTGGTATTGTTGGTTTGGGTGAAGACACTGCTGATCGTATTGGTCTATTACTTGAACTTGCGACTTTACCTATTCACCCAGAATCTGTGCCAATTAACATGTTGGTTCCAATTGAAGGCACCCCATTGGCAGATGTAGAAAAGCTCGATGTCACTGAATGGATTCGTACCATTGCTGTTGCACGTATTATTATGCCAAAAAGCTATATTCGACTTTCTGCGGGGCGTGAATCATTGACTGATTCAGACCAAGCATTGGCATTTATGGCTGGTGCAAACTCCCTGTTCTCAGGCGAAAAGTTACTCACAACACCAAATGCAGGCGAAGGTCGCGACAAGCAATTATTTAATAAATTAGGTTTGGTTGCTGAAAAAGCAAAACCGACTGTTTCTGAACTTTCTGTAGATGCAATGGCAGGCTAATAAGCCTTCACAACTTGAGAAGCTTAATAAAAAAGCCAGTTCTATGAATTGGCTTTTTTATTTGAATTCGGTTTAAGATTTTTATACTCGCTCAATAAACGATGAGCAGGTTAACCTGCAAAATTATGCGCGGTAATCAGAATGCCATATTGTGCATTCAGATAATCCCCTTTTCGAATAATATCGGCGCCATTGGCATGATAAACAGTTAACTGTTCGGCTACTGCATCATATTCGAAGCGTTCATAACAATCCTGATGATGACATAACCACGTGAGCGTATCTACCAACTGCTCATCGACAATATAGCTTTCTTTTTGAAAATCTTTAGACATGTTTGGTCAAAAAAATAAAGTTAATGCCTTGTATTGTATCGGGCTTTAATAAAATACGAGAAGCAATACAAAAAATTATCCCAAAAAATAGCTGTCCTAGAATGTATAAAATCCGAAATGATTGACTCACTTCGGATTTAACTAGAGCAATTCTAAGACTAAGAGGTCTTATTCTCGCCACATTTTCTGCATTCCAGATGTTCACCTATTTCCTCCATTCGTTCATATTCATAAATGTGGAAACAAAGTAACTTTCTGAGTAATTGAAACATTTTAAACTCCTTGTTTAATTTTTTTCTGTCTCACGCTTGTTTCTGTCCTGAAACATCGATGCATCCAGATGATTAGATACATTGCATTATAATTATCATATTTTTATCGAATGGCAAATAATTTACTCTAGCTTGAATTGCATTTCGTCGGAAAGTAAACTCATTTTATAGACTTTATTCGTTATGCGACATTTACATTAAACAATGACCCGATGGCACTGGTAATGAGCATGGCGAAGCATCCCCAAAACAACACTCTTAAAGCACCTTTCCATATTGATGATCCTGCGGTATAACTCGCCAGTGCACCTAAGCCTATTAAGGCAAAAATAGACACAATCACAATAACATTGGCTAAATAATGTTGTGGTGCCATAAGCACAGCCAACAAAGGAATTGCTGCCCCAACTGAAAAAGATAGAGCTGAAGATAAAGCGGCTTGCGCTGGTTTCGCTGCCGTCATTTCACTAATACCAATTTCATCGCGGGCATGTGCCGCCAAAGAATCGTGTGCGGTTAACTGAATTGCCACTTCATGCGCCAACTTTTCATCCAACCCACGATGGATATAAATTTGTGTCAATTCTCTTAATTCTTGTTCAGGATTATTTTCCAATTCACGCTTCTCTAATGCTAGGTCAGCTTCTTCAATATCGGCTTGCGACTTGACTGAAATATATTCCCCCGCAGCCATAGATATCGCACCTGAAATCAAACCTGCTAGACAAGTAATCAGAACCGTCTGTTGCCCTGCTCCACTTGCCACAACCCCAATAACCAGACTGGTGACTGAAATAATGCCATCATTCGCTCCCAAAACTGCCGCACGTAACCAACCTGTTTTCTCTAAATTGTGTTTCTCTATATGTATGGATCTTCTCATCAACGCTCTCATCTTGATTTTTTATTCATGCCACATAAATACCGATATTAAACCAATATTCTTAATCTTCTCTTAACCCAAGCATTGGATTTACAAAACTTTTCCATATTTCTTCTAAGCAGCACTATATACAAAGTTAGGAGCATAACCATGCACGGATATGCACCACCTCCAAATTAGATTCTTGTATTAATAACTCCCCGTACTCACGCCTTGCTCATTCACTTGGCGTGCTTTACCCGTTTCAGTATTCAGCACAGTAAATTCAATTCTACGATTTTTAAACTGTCCCTCTGGCGTATTATTGTCAGCAATGGGTTTTTCAGCCCCCATGCCCACAGCTTGCAGTTTAGCTGGATCAACCCCTTTTTTAATTAAATAATCCATGACTGCTTGAGCACGTTTAACTGAAAGTTCTTTATTGTCTTGTGCAGTACCTACGTTATCCGTATGCCCTTCTATCACCAAATTAACTTGCGGTGCACGTCGAATTAACGCTGCTGCTTGATCTAGAATAGATTGATTAATTTCAGGAATTTCGCTTGAGTAAGGTTCAAAATTGATGATTTGTAAATTTAAAGCCGTTGCTACATCTAAGGCACGTACGTGTTCTGGATTTAAACTCGCCAGTGCTTTTTCGGCACTGCTGACGCTACTTCCTACAGCTTGATTTACATCTAAAGGCTGCTGCGTCACTATTTGCATATTTTTAACTAACGGTTGGATTTTTTGGGCAAGCTCGGTCGCAACTGCATTACTTTTAGCCTGAATCGACAATTGATCACCCATCCAAGTCATTGAAACATTCGGCGTTCCTTTTATCATTTTCAACACACTAGGAATTGCCTCCTGATCAATCAAAGTTTGATGAAATTGACTATTATCATTGGCCCCACATCCGACAGGATGAGTAAATATCTGTTTAACTTCCGTTTGTAAAATATCAATATAAGACTTGTTAGATGTGAAGATTTGACAGGTGACCAACATCCCATCCTGTCCAGTAGTTAACTGGAATTTAGCTGGCTTACTGGCAATATTGGTATTCTCTACCACCGAGTTAGGTTGTTCATCACGGCTACACATTTTAAAAAGTAAGGCACAGATCACCCCCAATACAATAATAAATAAAACCGGCACCCACCACCGGCTTTGCTTCTTTGAACCAATATAAGAAGCGTTACTTGGGCTTTGATGTAGAGTCTCACCCACCAGTGTATTCACACCTAATGCTGCAAGTAATGGTTTAGCCCACAAAGGTAAAGCCACCGCTATATCAGTACTGTGATTCAGCAAAAAATGCTCTATCGCCTGTTGATTATTCGAACCTGCTTGTGTCTCTAAAACCCCCAAAGTCGGTGCAATTGCATTGTTCAAGGTTTCTTCAATTTCAGATGGCGGCGCTGTCGAACCAATTGCCTCAATAAATTTTTCTTTCAGTGATTGATGTGTTGTAAAAATATCGCTCAATCTAGGATTTAAATGATTCTGTAACTCTGTAATATAATCTGGTTTTTGTTTTAATAAACTGAGTAAAATTGGATAAAAATTATCTAATGCATGCTTCTTTTCCAGCAAATGCTCTATCTCAGATTGTAAAACGATGGGTGTGACCTGTTGCTGTAGTAATTCGATGATATTTGTCAGCATTTCCAGCCCTCTTATTTTCTTTTGTTGTTTTATTAAATTAGTTTATATGTTCAATTTTTATACAATGTAAATTATTGTATTTGTAGCAACACTTTCGCTCCATCTCAAATTTTAGGCATAAAAAAGCCAGCGATTGCTGGCTTTTTATAACACTCAAAAATTAAGCATGAAAAGTTTGCAGTACTTTTCCTGTTAAAGTCTGATTGATTAATGGGGTATTTTTACCTTGTGAAAGAATGCTCTCTTTGGTTAAGGTCCACTCACGTTCTGGGTCAACCAATACCCATCCTGCTTCTTGCTCCCAACGCTCTTGCATATTGGCAACTTTGGCAGGTGCTAGAGTTACTTTCTCTACCCATTCTAAAGGCGTAAATAAACCTTCTTTCACCAATTGCACCCCTAAAGATACATAGGTATCGAATGCAGTAAAACCAGGTTCAGTTTCTGCAAATGGTGCCATTTTTGCCGAGCTGCTTAATGGTTCGTGATGAGTACAAATTGCATCAATCACACCATCTTTTACACCTTGACGTAAACGCTCTTGATCTTTTTCAGAACGTAGTGGCGGACGCACATGTGCCAATGCATTAAAACCATCAATCAAACGATCTGTTAAGTGTAATTGATGCATCGCCACATCGGCAGTAACTGGTAAACCTTTTTCTTTAGCAATCTTGATTAACTCAACCGATGCACCACATGACAGCAAACTAAAGTGTGCATTTACACCTGTTGCTTCAATCATGAGTAAATATTTAGCAATCGCAACGGTTTCCGCCAGCACAGGAATCATTGGTAAACCCTGACGTGACGCAATAAAACCTTCGTGTACACAACCATCTTTGGCAATTTGTGGTTCTTCCGCATAGAACACAACGGTTAAACCCAGACCTGCTGCATATTCCAAGGTACGAATGACCACATCATCATTCGCAAAAGATGCATTGGCATTTGAAACCGCGGTACAACCACCTTTTTTCAAAGCTGCCATGTTCGCAGGTTGTTGCCCTTTTAAACCTTGGGTTTGCGCACCAATCACCTGAAGGTAAATACCTCCATCTAACATGGCTTTTTCAACTAAACCATGAATTAAAGCCCCATTGTCTTGCACAATTGGCTTTGAATCTGGTGGCGTAAACACATGCAGAATACCATTCTCACGTGCAGCCTTACCTTCCGACTTGAGCGTACCATGCTGCTGCTGACCTGGCTCACGTAAACGCGCACACAAATCTACCATGGTTGGCATTAACCATTTGCCTTGACCATCCAATGTAGTTTCTACCGCATCTGTGGCAGCAACCAATTTACCCTGCTCTAAATAAACAGTTTGCACCAAATCGGTTTGCTGAATTGGGTCTAAGACACGGACATTTTCAATTTTTACAATACTCATGACTTTCTCTTATCCCGCAATCGCTTCTAATAGACCTTGTTCTTGTAATTGACCTTGCATTGATAAAGCTAAAACAGCCATACGCACCGCAATACCATTGGTGACCTGATTTAAAATTACCGATTGCGGACCATCTGCAATACTTGAATCGATTTCCACACCGCGGTTCATTGGACCAGGATGCATCACGATACAATCAGGCTTCGCCAAAGCTAAACGTTCTTTGTTCAAACCAAACATTTTGTAGAATTCAGACTGTGAAGACAGTGCGGGTGAATCAATACGTTCATTTTGAATACGCAGGGTAATAATCACATCACAATCCTTCACACCTTCATCCATTTTATTAAATAGACGAACGCCTGCACCATATTCTTCAAAACCATAAGGTAATAAGGTATTTGGAGCAATCACACGAATATCTTTACAACCCAAAGTTTGTAACGCAGCAACATCTGAACGCGCCACACGCGAATGTTTAATATCGCCAATAATCGCCACACTCATTTCTTCAAATGGTTTTTTGGTTTCACGGCGAATGGTCAACATGTCCAACATGGCTTGGGTTGGATGTGCATGACGTCCGTCCCCCGCATTGATGATTGCGACATGCGGACAAACAGTCTGAGCAATGAAATGTGCAGCGCCCGAAGATGAATGACGCACCACAAAAATGTCTGCCGCCATTGCCTCTAAATTCCAAAGCGTATCGCGTAAAGTTTCACCTTTAGAAGTACTTGAACGTGCAATATCAATATTTAGGACATTGGCCGATAATCGTTTTGCTGCCGCTTCAAATGTAGTACGAGTACGCGTGGAATTCTCAAAAAACAGGTTCATTACCGTACGACCTTCGAGTAGGTTGTTGGTAATAAGCTGATTTTGGTCATTAAAAAAGGACTGCGCAGTGTCCAATATTTTAGTGAGTGTGGCTTTCGATAGCCCTTCGATGGTCAGGAAATGTTTTAAATTTCCATCTTTATTGAGTTGAATCTGACTCGGAGTATGCAATGCCGCCAAGTGCATGAGAGATTCCTTATACGTTAAGTTAACGTATTATACAGAGATTCCCCTGTTTTGGCAGTTGAAGTTTTCATCACTCAAGGAGAATCGCCCAAAATTTTTAAAATGAATTCCTTATTTCCTATGCGTTATTTCAATAAGATAATTTAAACAAAATTTAGCGCTGTAAATGAGAACACCAATCATCATCAATTTAGCATTGTAAGATGATTGGCTTGAATTACATGATCAGCAAGCTATTTTGCGACATGATTTAACGTAATGCACCAATATAGTGATGATGCACCTGAGCCCGATAAATTTCGTCCTCAGTCACCTCTTCTTCACGATAATGAGTATTTTCAAGTGCTTTTTCAGGGACGACTTCGGGTTCAATTTCAGTGTCTAAATCCATAAAACTGCGTAAACGCTCGGCTTGACGCACCAACTCTGCATCGCCCGTAGCGAATGCCAAATCAACCACATGTTTTGCATACGCCTTATTTTCCGCAAGATACATAGCATCAATGACACGCCCAGAAACGCGGCGTAATCGCGTATAAATCAAAGTCGCAGCAGAAAAAGCCTCAGGATGAGCAACGAATCCATGATTAGACATCTCTTTCAATCCCCCAGTTTTATTGAATTTAATACGAATAATTCATTCACAGCAGATTGCGCAAATAAAGTGAAATTTCAAATGCACATTGCCATTTAATGTACTTAACTTAGCAAAATACATACCAATTTTGAGAACCAAGTCGTTAAAAGTGTATTTTTTTATGATCTGATTATGCAAATAAGCAATTTAAAAAGCTTTCAAAGCCAAAATCAGTTAAACTTTGCAAAGTATTTTTTAAAATCTTGGTCTATCTAATTTATGAATAGCTCTTCACGTTTAAGCAACTATTGGGTCACATGTGCAGATGGGCTTGAAACCTTACTCCAAGAAGAATTACAAGGTCTAGGCATTGCACAAATTGAACGCTTTCCAGGGCGTTTAATTTTTAAAGGTACATTAGAACAAGCCTATCGTATTTGCATGTGGTCACGTTTGGCTTCACGTGTTCTACTCCCTATTCATACCCATGAACTAGAACGCAGTCATGATGCTCGTGATGTCGCTGAAGAACTTTATGAAGGTGCGATTAGCTTTGACTGGTCACTCATTTTTGCACCACAAAGTACTTTCGCCATTCGTTTACACATTGAACGTGACATTATGGTCAACTCACAATTCGCAACTTTACGTGTTAAAGATGGGGTTGTGGATTCATTCATGGAAGCAGTTGGACGTCGACCAAGCATTGATACCAAGCAACCTGAAATTACCCTGTATGTCCTTGCAGGTAAAACCGAACATACCTATTGCTTAGACTTATCGGGCGATTCTTTACATAAACGTGGTTATCGTCGTTATATGACGGATGCCCCGATTAAAGAAAACTTGGCTGCTGCAATTTTGCAAAAAGCGAAACTGCAACAACTTAATCCAGACATTATTTTAGACCCAATGTGTGGTTCAGGTACCTTCATTATTGAATCTTTAATGTTGTTAACTGATCGTGCTCCTGGTTTAGTCCGTCGTTTTGGTTTTAATGGCTGGAATGGTCATAACAACGAGTTATGGATGTCGATTAAGGCTGAAGCAGCGGAACGTCATCAGCAGGCAATGTCACAACCCTTACCGAAGTTTTATGCTTTTGATGCAGACTGGGAAGCGGTTAAAGCAACCAAGCAAAATATCATTGCAGCAGGCTTTGAAAATCTGCTCGATCAAATTCAAATTGAAGAGCGCACCCTTTCCGATTGGCCAGATTTTGAGCTCGGCAACAAAACTGCCTTTATTGTGACCAACCCGCCTTATGGTGAGCGTTTAGGGGAGAAAGCATCTAATCGTGCTTTATATTTGGGCTTATCTGCCTTGCTCCAAAAACACTTCCCAAATCAAACGGCAGCAGTTATTGCAGCAGCAGTAGAACAAGCCGATGTAATGGCGTTTAGTGACCCACAGACTATGCGTTTGATGAATGGTAAATTACCAATCTATATTCGCTTAGGTAAAATTAAACCTGCAACAGTCGTCAAACCATTCTTGGAAACATGGCAACCGCTACAATTCGAACCGATTGAAGGTGCCGAAGATTTTGCCAATCGCTTGCAAAAGAATATGCAAACCTTAAAGAAATGGGCTGTAAAAGATGGCGTATTCTGCTTGCGTTTATACGATGCCGATTTACCTGACTTTAACCTTGCGATCGATTTATATGGTGATCGTTTGCATGTGCAAGAATATGCACCACCGAAAACAATTGATCCTGAAAAAGCTAAAAAACGTTTTAACTTGGGTTTAGCTGCAATTCGTGCAGTCACAGGTTTAGGTCGAGATGCGATTTTTATTAAAACCCGTGCACGTCAAGAAGGTAAAAATCAGTACGCCAAACAAAGTACAGCTTCAAAACGCTTTATTGTGCAAGAAGGTCAAGCGAAAATTTTAGTCAACATGACGGATTATCTTGATACAGGCCTGTTCCTTGATCACCGTCAAATACGTTTACGTATTGCCAAAGAAGCACGTGGTAAGCATTTCCTTAACCTGTACAGCTATACATCAACTGCCAGCCTACATGCGGCTTTAGGTGGCGCTGCAAGTACCACCAGTGTGGACTTGTCAAACACTTACCTAAACTGGTCAAAAGAAAACTTCGTATTAAACGGTTTAACTGTTGATCATGCCGATGAACAGCATCAGTTCTTTGCCAGTGACTGTTTTGAATGGCTTAAAGAAGGTCATGAACAATATGATCTGATCTTCATCGATCCACCAACTTTCTCTAACTCGAAGAAATTCCACGGTACTTTTGATGTGCAACGTGACCATTTATCACTACTTAAACGTGCGATGAACCGTCTAACCACTGAAGGGACTTTATACTTCTCAAACAACTACCGTGGTTTTGAAATGGATGAAGAAATTTTGGCATTCTTTGATGTCGAAGAAATTACGAGTGAAACCATTGGGCCAGATTTCAAACGTAACCAAAAAATCCACCGTGCGTGGAAAATTAGTCATCCAAAAAATTAATCCCGACATTAAAAAAGACCGCTAAAGCGGTCTTTTTTTGATTAGAAGTCCATACTAAACTTTTTCATTTTGTGGTGCGTCTACAGCAATAAGGCTTGGAGCCTCCTCCTCATCCAACTTCGTTGTCTTAGCAATAACAGCCGTTGCGACACTATTACCAATAATATTGGTTGCTGTACGTCCCATATCAAGGAAGTGATCAACTGCAAGGATAAGCAATAGCCCTGCTTCTGGAAGTTTAAACATTGACAATGTAGCAGCAATAACAACCAGTGAAGCACGAGAAACGCCAGCAATGCCCTTACTGGTGATCATTAGCGTTAAAAGCATTAATAATTGCTGAGAAAGGCTAAGGTCGATGTTATATGCATGTGCAATAAATAAGACTGCAAATGTCATATAAATCATCGAACCATCAAGGTTGAAAGAATAACCCAATGGTAAAACGAAACTGGTGATTCGCTTCGGAACTCCAAACTTTTCTAAAGATTCCATCAATTTTGGATATGCAGATTCACTACTCGCTGTAGCAAAACCTAAAACAACAGGCTCACGGATTGTTTTTAACAATCTGAACACATCCTTTTTCAAGAAGATAAATCCAGCCGTGATGATAACTGCCCAAAGAATAAATAAGCTGGCATAAAACTCAGCCATGAACGAGCCATAATCAAGAATAATTTTTGGACCTTTTACAGTAATTGCTCCTGCAACAGCAGCAAAAACGGCAATTGGGGCAAACGTCATTACGTAATCCGTGATCTTGAACATCACTAGGCTTAATTCATCAATCATCTTACCGATAATAGAGCCATTTTGTTGAAGATGATTAACGTAAGCTAAAGCCGAACCGAAAAATATAGAGAAGATAAGAATCTGAAGAATCTCATTATTCGCCATCGCTTCAGCAAAGCTTTTTGGGAATATATGAGTAATAAAAGTTTGTAAACTCAGGTTTGTTGCGCTAACCCCTACATCGACTGGAGCAGTCGGAATAGGTAGATTCATTCCAACGCCTGTTTGGAAAAAGTTAGCGAGTCCTAAACCCAATAAAAGAGAGATGAAAGATGCACCAATAAACCAACTCATTGCCTTTAAGGTGATTTTACCTAAAGCTGAGGATTTACCCATTGAGATAATGCCTGAAACGATTGTTGCAAACACCAATGGGGCGATAATCATTTTAATTAATCTTAAAAATATATCGGTTAAAATTTTAAAATATGACGCAATATTTTCTGCTTGAACAGGCGTTAAATAATAGTGGAAGATGCAACCAATAACGATGCCTAAAACCATGGCAATAAGAATAAACTTCAGCAGTTTTTTCTGATTCATATCAAATGTCCTTTTACAACCCTAAAAACGACAAAGCAAGATATTGAAAAATATAGCTTTAATCAAATTTCATCAAAATCAAATCCTATTTGATTCAGAAACAATGTGGATGGAATTTAAACAAATTGAAAGAAAATTAATAATGAAAAAAAGTATA
>NZ_QETG01000042.1:0-20834 GCF_003105055.1 Acinetobacter sp. AM
AACCCTCTTTCGTTCTGCCACCATAAATCTCTTATGCTCTGGCAGAACTCCATATATAAAGGAGTTGGCTTTGCACATTCATATTTTTTTGGCAACCATGGCCAAAGTACACTATAACGACACAACTTAAACTTTTTACAAAGGTTTGATCGCCGTTCGGCTGTTCAGGCTTTCATTTGTTATTACTAAAAAACTTAGATCAACAATAAAACTTGAGATGTGCTAGGCACAGTCTTTACGGCTTTGCTACGCCTTTTTTTCACCTTAAAAAAAGTAAAAGGCTTTTATATCTCTTTTATATACAACAAGAATTTATTTTATAACGGTAAAACTATGCCAAATTTAGCTCTCTCATTTCGTGCTTTAAGTGTGCTTCATACTTCAAGATTTCTTTTTGATAAATATGGCTTTCACAATGTAGGGGTAGACCGAATTATAAAGTCGGCAAAAATCCCCAAAGCTACGTTTTATAATTACTTTCACTCGAAAGAGCGTCTTATTGAAATGAGTTTAACTTTTCAAACAGATGGTCTTAAGCATGAAGTTATTTCGATTATCTACGTTAATAAAGAGTTATCGCTGGTTGAAAAGCTTCGCAAAATTTTCTTTTTACATGCCAATATAGAAGGGTTCTACAATTTGCCATTTAAAGCGATTTTTGAAATTTCGAAATTATATCCAAAGGCGTATCAGCTTGTAATTGAGTATCGAAACTGGCTGATGAATGAAATCTATAATTTGCTTTTAACTAGTAATTCGAATGCTTTAAAACAAGATGCATACCTGTTTTTGTTTGTGATAGACGGGGCAATGGTTCAGCTTTTAGACCCAAATAAACCAGATGAGCGAGAGAGGTTACTTGAGTATTTTTTAATGGGGTTGGAGTGAGGATAGAGGGGTTATTAACATAATGTTAGAAAGCCACTTTTCAGTGGCTTTCTATTTAAAAAGTTAAGTTATCTAATTCTCTTTAACTTTAATCTATATAATTTTGCTCAGCAGATAAAACTATTTCTTTGATAATTTTTATATCCAAGGGTGCATAACCATATGTAAAACTTGATTCAACAATCATTTTGTTGTTTTTTTTGCGCTTTGATTTAGATAGGTTTCTATGAATATGATCTGGGCCGTATGCTACCTCATGATGGTCAGCAGAATCAATGCGTGAAATATCCTTGCCATTAGGATCTTTGATCATATATGCATAATTATTAAGAGCTGTTTGCCGGATGATAATAGTACAGCCAGATTTTCGCTTTGCAGTTATTGTATATTCTTCAGTACAAATCTTCTCTAATTTACAATCAAAATCTTCTTTTAGCATGTTTGCAGTCATCACTAAAGCTGCTCTATTATGATTTGTTATTTCGGCATCAAGTACAAAAATAGGTGGTATTCCGTAATTCTCAGCCAAAAAATTAATCAAATTTTTTTGGTTTTGGGCTTCCAACTCATGTTTAGTACATAATTGCATACCAATTATTAGTCCAGTTTTAGAGACTATTGTGGTAGTAGACATCCTATTTGTTTCGGTATTACAAATTAAACAATGGTTATTGCTGGAGAGCCAAATTCCTTTCTCAACTGCTGTATTTTTTAATCGACCTTCTAGCAGCTGAGTAAAAATACGATCCTTATTCTCACGGTTTACTTTCCACTCATTAAAACGAGTAGGATAATTTTGAACTCCGATTATCTCCGCAAATTGGTTATCTTTTATCGGTAATAAATTAATTCCATTTTTTTGTAGATAGGCACTCAGTCTAGCCACTGTCATGAGTTCTTTTGCTTTTGCAAAATAAACTCTTGAAGCTGGAAACTTAGAATTTAAATTATTATAGATAGCATTAAAATGAAAAACTCCTCCATCAACTAATATGTGAGCTTGATCAGAATTTTTCATCATTACTAAGAGTTCTTGAGGAGTATTTATCTGAACTGGAACTAATGGGATCTCAATATTTAGCGAATTACCAGCTATAGTAGTAATACATTTATCAATTTGCGCACCATTTAAATTCTGTTTAAAACAGATTTCTAACATTTCTTTAATATGCATTTTTATTCCCAGATTAATATGCTTAAGGAAAGATTTAGTTTTTTTTGGGGGGGTGGCGAGATTAAGTGTATAAGAAATCCTGTCATTTTAATATAAAAAAACTAGCTCATTTATTGAACTGAATAGGCCGTATAATCAACCCATTGGACCTTCACAACAAAACCTTTTAGCTAAAAAAGATGCAAAAGAGCCCAATAACCCCAATAAACAGCTCACATAATCAAAAAGTCACTGGAGTAAGTAAAGCTACAGCAACACGCCACCTAGCCGAACTTTTGGAAGGGGGTGTACTGCATAAACTTGAAGGTGGTGGACGTAATACTCGCTACGTGCTGAAATCAGCATCATGAATACAATTTTTTTCATGATGCTGAGCTGTAGCAACAACTGCGTTGTATAGGATACAAATCAGATTTAAATAAGATTTTTAAAATAATTACGGTGAATGCTGTCCTGTGGTAGTAATTCTAATAAGCGTTGTATTGCATCAATGCGATCGTGAGTTTGACCAATAATTCGCAATAATTGATCGATATCTTTTATTTGATAAATCATCTGGCTTAAACGGGCATCAAAACAATGTCTCCACGTACTCAATAAAGGGCTTTCTGATTTAGATAAAAAGCTCCCTTTATATAGCGAAAATGTACTGGCAATAAGATTCGCATTTAATGATTGTTCAGCACGTAAAAAATCACATTGAACCTCACAGGTCAGTCTATAAATACGAGCTTCAATACAGTGTGGTAGTAGAGTACGCAATTGTGAAAGCTCAGCCTTTAGGGTTTTTAGGCTGATACTACGTTCACCATAAAGGGCATAGTGTAACTCTTCTAAACCAATACCATAGGGATGCAAAGCTAAAATGCAAAGTATTTCAATTTGACGGTGACTCAAGTTTAAAGTTTGCCCATTAAATTGAACCCAAGGTGAACCTAGCGCTTTAATGTATAAAAAATTTTGCTGCTCAAATTTTATGGCTCGCTGTATTAAATCTGCACAGCGTTCAACTGCAAGCAGCCCTAAAGGAGTATGTTTTTTATATTTTGTGGAAAGGTTAATAATGCCGTGAAATTGCCCAGATGTCGGATCCCAAATCGGTGCGGCATAACAAACCCAATCACGAACACTGTCCATTTGGTTTTCATGAGAATAGACACAACTTGAAATTTGGCTGTTTAACGTCATACCAATCGCATTGGTTCCAACAGCCTGTGTAGACCAATGTCCGCCCTCAATAAAATGAACCTGTTCAGCAGAAGAAAGCATGGCTGAACTACTCCATGTCCATAAGAGAGTCCCGTGATGATCTGTAAGACCAATCGCCATATCTGAATCATCCGCTATTTTGAGTAAATCTGCATAATTATGTTGAATAGAGCGGCGGAATAAAGACGTTTGATCTTCTTGAGGCAATGCTAAAACAGGGGCGGCATGCACAGTAGTTTGATTAACTAAATGGGTAGTTTGCAGCTTTTTTGCAGGTGCGGTATTGAACAGATTCATATCATATTCCTTTATGATCAGACTGTAATATTTTTAAACTTTAGAAATGAGCTTCCAAATTTATAGTCATTTACGTCATTTCTTCTTGCTTCGATTTTAAATGCTTTTATCTTTGCTTGGTTAAATCATATCTTTTGGCTTTACCAGTCTTTGAACTACTTTAAAAGTGTTCTTATGAGCTGAAAATGACTATTTCCATCTGAAATGTTAATAAACGTAAATAGGATGAAAATTCATTCGCTCATGTAAGGGTTAGGCACAGCCTCACCATGATACTGACGATCAGCAAAATAACTTGATCGTACCAATGGCGCACTCCAAATATTTTTAAACGCTAAGCGCTCTCCATGTATTTGATAGTGCTTAAATTCTTGCAACGCAACAAAACGATGAATTGGCGCATGAGACTTAGATGGCTGTAAGTATTGACCGATTGTGACATAGTCAACTTGATAATCTTTCAAATCATTTAATAACACAATAACCTCAGCCTCGACTTCACCTAAACCGACCATCAAACCGCATTTGGTTGGAATGTCAGGACAGTAATGTTTAAATTTTTTGAGTAAATCCAATGAATGCTGATAGTTAGAGCCTGGTCGCATGGCTTTATACAGACGTGGAACGGTTTCAATATTATGATTAAAAACATCGGGTGGGTTTTGGCTCAGAATCTTCAGGGCAATATCTGCACGACCACGAAAATCAGGAACCAAAATTTCAATCAAAGTATTTGGGCTAATCTCACGAATTTCTCGAATGCAATCGGCAAAATGCTGTGCGCCACCATCTTTTAAGTCGTCTCGATCAACCGAAGTAATCACGACATACTTTAAGTTTAAATTCTTGACTGTTTCAGCCAAATGCCTTGGCTCATTAATATCTAAAACATGAGGACGACCATGAGCGACATCACAGAATGGACAGCGTCGAGTACAGATATCTCCCATAATCATGAATGTTGCTGTTCCACTGCCGAAACATTGCGGCAAGTTAGGACAAGCCGCTTCTTCGCAAACCGTATGTAGTTTTTGTTGCCTTAATAAATCCTTAATGATTTGGACTTCCTCAGGTTGACTGATTTTAGTCCGAATCCATTCTGGCTTTTTCGGTGTCGTTTCCGTTGGAACAACTTTAATTGGAATACGCGCCATTTTTTCAGCGCCACGTAGCTTCTTTCCAGTTAATACTGTGTTATTTAAATCCATTTCAAACACTCCGTCGTTTAAAATAATTAATATAGACCCTGATATTAAATAAGCTGCTTTAAATGCATTAATAATATTAAAACAGGGCAAAAAACTTATCTTATAAAATAAAGGTTGGTTAAAGGTTTGTTTTTATATGTAATTGAACAATATTGAAAATTTACAATTTTTTTAATTCTATAAGCCTCTGTTTTTAATATTTATCTTATCTTCTTATGCATTATATTTTTTTAGTCTAATATGAAATTAAATAAAAATATCTTTATATAAATATACGATTTAAAAATCCAATTATTCAATTTTGGATTTTCTTTTAAGCGTAGTGAATAAGGAACAAAGATATGCAATTAACGGAAGAGCAATTGCTAGCAGCATACAAAAGAATGCGCGACATTCGTGAATTTGAGGATCGACTTCACGATGAAAACAATACAGGTGATATCCCAGGTTTCATCCATCTCTATAGCGGTGAGGAAGCTGTTGCAGTAGGGATTTGTGAAAATTTAACAGACAAGGACTTCATTACTTCAACGCATCGTGGTCACGGACATTGTATTGCTAAGGGCTGTGACATTCACGCCATGATGCTAGAAATTTTTGGCAAAGATGATGGTTTGTGTCGTGGTAAAGGCGGCTCAATGCACATTGCGGACTTAGATAAAGGCATGCTTGGTGCAAACGGTATTGTGGGTGGTGGCCCACCTTTAGCAATTGGAGCAGCTTTAAGTGCCAAAACACTCAAGAATGGTGGTATTGGTCTGTCATTTACGGGGGATGGTGGGTCAAATCAGGGCTTAACTTTTGAAGCAATTAATATGGCTGTGGTGTTAAAGCTTCCTGTCATTTTTGTTTTTGAAAATAACGGCTTTGGTGAAGGTACTGCACATGACTATGCCGTAGGCAGTAAAGACATTGCAGGTCGAGCAGCAGGTTTTGGCTTACCTGCTGAAAAAGTAGATGGAACAGACTTTTTTGCTGTGTATGAAGTTGCACAAAAGGCTATTGAACGTGCCCGCCGTGGTGAAGGCCCGAGTGTAATTGAAACGGTAACCAACCGTTTTTATGGACATTTTGAAGGTGATCCGGGGCTTATCCGTTCCAAAGAAGAACTGGATTATGTCAAAGAACATAAAGACCCATTGAAAATATTCCGTGAAAAAGTCAAAGGCAAAATTGACGAAGCCAAACTAGATGCGATTGATGCCCAGTCTAAAGCCAATGTAGACGATGCCGTTGCAAAAGCACGCGCAGCTAAGTACCCAGAAGTCTCTCAGTTACTTACTGATGTTTACGTCTCTTACTAAAGGAATAGTAGAAAAATGCCAAACAAAAGTTATCGAAACGCGATTAAAGAAGCAATTGAATTAGAAATGCGCCGAGACCCAAGTGTCATTGTGGTCGGTGAAGATGTTCGTGGTGGGCATGGTGGCAAAAATACCGATGACAATAAACTGGAAGGTTTTGGCGGTGTACTTGGTGTAACCAAAGGCTTATGGACTGAATTTGGTTCTGAACGAGTCATTGATACTCCAATTACAGAATCTGCGATTATTGGTATGGCGGCAGGTGCTGCTGCAACGGGTTTAAGACCTGTGGCAGATTTAATGTTTATGGATTTTTACGGCGTGTGTTATGACATGCTGTATAACCAAGCGGCTAAATTCCGCTACATGTTTGGTGGCAAAGCCAAAGCGCCACTCGTCGTGCGTGGCATGATCGGTGCAGGTTTTTCCGCCGCAGCACAGCATTCTCAGTCGCCATATAACGTGTTTGCCTCAGTGCCTGGCTTAAAAGTGGTGGTGCCTTCTAGTGCCTATGATGTGAAAGGGTTATTGATTCAAGCCATTCGAGATGATGACCCAGTGGTCTTTTGTGAACACAAATTATTGTATGACATTAAGGGCGAAGTGCCAGATGAGGCCTACACTATTCCTTTTGGTGTCGCAAATTACACCCGTGAAGGTACAGATATCACCATTATTGCCTTAAGCCTGATGGTGCATCGTGCCAATGAAGTTGCTGATAAGCTCGCAAAAGAAGGTATTTCGGTTGAAGTGGTTGACCCTCGCACCATTTCTCCATTAGACGAAGATGGCATTTTAGAGTCCGTGGCTTCAACGGGTCGGGTGGTGATTGTAGATGAATCTGCAGCGCGTTGCGGTTTCGGACATGATGTAGCTGCACTCATTGCACAGAAAGGCTTTCATTATCTTAAAGCACCAATCGAGTTAGTCACTCCACCACACTCACCCGTACCATTTTCACCCGTATTAGAAAAAGAATGGCTACCCAGTGTAGAACGCATCGAACAGGCTGTACGTAAGACGTTGGAGGCTTAGGATGAGTGAAATTAAAACCTTAGAAATCCCAAAATGGGGTTTGTCCATGGAAGAGGGCACAATTGCCCAATG
Organism: Acinetobacter sp. AM; assembly: GCF_003105055.1. NCBI lineage: Bacteria > Pseudomonadati > Pseudomonadota > Gammaproteobacteria > Moraxellales > Moraxellaceae > Acinetobacter > Acinetobacter sp. AM. Next base: position 7,188 of record NZ_QETG01000042.1, read on the forward strand.
GCTGATTCAGGAAGGTACGCAATTTAGTAAAGGACAAGAAATTTGTGAAATTGAAACCACGAAAATCGTCAATGTTCTGGAAGCACCTTTCGATGGCTTGCTACGAAAAATTATTGCTAAAGATGGTGACACGCTGGTCGTAGGAGGAGTCATTGCAATTTGTGCAGACGCTCAAGTTTCCGATGCAGAAGTTGAAGCATTTGCACAGTCCTTAGGTGGAACACCTGCTGCAACTGAAAATAAAGCGGTAGCAGCGGTTCCTGAAAAAGTAGCTGTAGCTCAAGTTGAAACCAAAGTACAAGCTGCTCCTAAACAGAACAGTGTTGGTAATGGATCAAAAGCGGTGACTCAGGGCGGATATTCTATTCCTGCTGCGTTACAAGGCTTCCAACAAAGCGATGATATTTTTGCAACGCCACATGCCTTGAAATTGGCTGAAAAGCATAATGTAAACTTGTCTCAGATTAAGGGTTCTGGACGTGAAGGTCGTATTAGTGTTCAAGATATTCAGACCGCAGTTCAAGCTGCTGGTGGTTCTTGGCCAGATGTGCGTCATCAAGCCTGTACGAAAGCCGCGAAATCTAAAGCAGATGATAGTGATGTTCTAGCAACACCTGTTGCCCGCCGTTTGGCAAAACAATGGGGCATTAATTTGCATGATTGTCGTGCATCGGGTTCACGTGGACGAGTCTGTAAGGAAGATGTTGAAGCTGTATATCAACGTGAAAACCCTGTACAAGCTCAACATGATCATGCGCAACCAACAGAGTCAGTAAAATTCACTACTGTGGCTATGAATGGTATGCGTAAAGCAATCGCTTCACGGCTACAAGCAGCAAAACGTAATGCACCACATTTTCGCTTAACGATAGACTTAAATGTTGAGTCGGTTCAGGCTTTGCGTCAGCAAATTAACAGTACCGTACCGCAAGTCAAGCTGTCCATTAACGATATGCTGATTAAAGCTGCTGCTGCCGCACTGATCAAAGTTCCACAGGTCAATGTTCAGTTTGATGAAGAAAATCAGCAGATTTTACAGTTTGAACAGGCTGATATTTCGGTTGCTGTGGCCATCGAAAATGGACTGATCACACCAATTATTAAAGCCGCGAACCGTAAATCTTTGGCGCAAATTTCCAATGATATGCGTGATCTGGCGACACGTGCCAAAACTGGAAAATTAGCACCTGATGAGTTTCAAGGCGGTAGTTTCAGTATTTCCAATTTGGGAATGCTTGGTATTCAACAGTTTGATGCCATTATTAACCCACCTCAAGGTGCAATTCTGGCCTTAGGTGCAGCAGAGAAACGTGCTGTCGTCGAAAATGATGAGATTGTTGTTCGTGAAATGGTGACAGCAACATTGTCTTGTGATCATCGTGTCATTGATGGTGCGTTGGGTGCTCAATTCCTATCGGCATTTAAGCAGTTTGTCGAAAATCCTGCATTAATTTTGGTGTAGGAGGAATAGCCATGTCAGATACACAATTTGATCTTGTGGTTATTGGTGCTGGTCCTGGAGGATATGTCGCTGCGATTCGCGCAGCGCAATTGGGATTAAAAACTGCAATCGTTGAAAAACAACACTTAGGCGGAGTGTGTCTTAATTGGGGATGCATTCCAACCAAGGCATTATTGAGCGGGGCTGCGCTTGCGCAGCAGTTCAAACACGCAGAGCAGTTTGGCTTTACGCTTAACGCGGTTGATTTTGACATTCAAAAACTGGTCCATCATAGCAGACAGGTTTCTGAGCAACTGGTACAAGGTATCGGTCAATTATTGAAAAAAAATCAAATCACGGTTTTTAACGCAGCAGCCCAGTTTATTGCCAAAGAGCAATTAGAGCTTACAGATGCGAATGGTCAAAAACAGCAGATTTCTGCACCGCATATTATTGTCGCAACAGGTGCACGTGCGGCCAATTTGCCTCATATTCCTGTAGATGGTCATCAGGTCTGGAGTTATAAAGAGGCTTTAGTTCCAGAACAATTACCAAAATCTTTATTGGTCATTGGTTCGGGTGCTATAGGCAGTGAGTTTGCAAGCTTATACCAAGACTTAGGCTGCCAAGTCACCTTGGTTGATATTGCAAAACAGATTCTCCCTAGCGAAGACATTGAAGTTGCGAAGTATGTACAAAAGCAATTTGAACAGCAGGGTATGCGGGTTTTAACCGAAGCGACCGTAGAAAAAATAGAAACTGATCAGGCTCAAGTACATTGTCATATTAAAACTTCCACAGGTGTGCAAATTATTAGCGTTGAAAAGGTACTTTCGGCTATTGGAGTGAAACCGAATGCTGAAAATCTGGGTCTAGAAGCTTTGGGTATTGAATTTGAGAATGGTTTTATTAAAGTCGACTCATGGTGTAAAACTAATGTTGTGGGCGTTTATGCAATTGGCGATGTCGCAGGCGCACCGTGTTTGGCACACAAAGCCAGTCATGAAGCCATTCTTTGTGTGGAGAAAATTGCAGGCCTAAGTCATGTACATGCTTTAGATCGTACACAAATTCCAGGCTGTATCTTTACTCATCCCCAAGTGGCCAGTATTGGTTTGACAGAACAGAAAGCGAAAGCTGCGGGCTTGAATATCAATGTGGGTAAGTTTCCTTTACAAGCCAATGGTAAAGCATTGGCTTTGGGCGATAGCGCAGGATTTGTTAAAACCATTTTTAGTCAGGAAACGGGTGAATTGTTGGGTGCTCACATGGTCGGACATGAAGTTACCGAACACATTCAAGGTTTTGCCATCGCAAAATACCTAGAAGCTACGGATGAAAGCTTAGCACAGGTCATTTTCCCTCATCCTACTTTGTCTGAGGCGATGCATGAGTCGGTATTGTCGGCGATGCAACGTGCAATCCATATTTAAGGAGTCGCAACATGCCTAGAGGTTTAAACAATAAAGTTGCATTAATTACAGGGGCGGCACAAGGCATTGGACGCGGTATTGCCTTACGTTTAGCACAAGAAGGTGTTCATATTGCCTTGGTCGATCTTCATCAAGAAAAGTTAAATGCTGTTCAAAGAGAAGTTGAAGCCTTTAGCGTAAAAGCCACCACATTTATTGCGGATATTTCAGATCCAATACAAGTAAGTCATGCAATCGATCATGCCGAATCGACACTTAATGGTTTTGATATCATGATCAATAATGCAGGTATTGCACAAGTTAAAGCTTTGGCAGAAGTAACGCCAAGTGAATTTAACAAAATTATGAACATCAATGTTGGTGGTGTACTTTGGGGGATTCAAGCCGCAGCAAATAAATTTAAACAACGTCAACAGGCTGGAAAAATTATTAATGCGTGCTCAATCGCAGGTCATGAAGGTTTTGCTTTACTCGGTGTTTATTCGGCAACTAAATTTGCAGTTCGTGCATTGACGCAAGCAGCGGCTAAAGAATATGCCAGTGCTAAAATTACTGTAAATAGCTATTGTCCGGGTGTTGTAGGCACAGACATGTGGGTCGAAATAGATCAGCGTATCTCAGAAATTACAGGCGCACCAATTGGTCAAACATATAAAAAATATGTAGATAGTATTGCTTTGGGACGTGCTGAAACACCAGATGATGTGGCTGCATTAGTTGCATTTTTAGCCAGTGAGGATGCAAACTACATTACAGGTCAGTCTATTTTGACAGATGGTGGAATGGTTTACCGTTAATATCAATAATATAAGGAATACATAATGAAAGCAGCTCGTTTTTATGACCGAGGGGATATTCGGATTGAAGATATTCCTGAACCGAAAGTACTTCCAGGCACAGTTGGAATTCAAGTTGCATGGTGCGGTATTTGCGGTACAGATTTACATGAATTCATGGAAGGCCCTATTTTTATTCCACCTTGTGGTCATCCACATCCAATTTCGGGAGAATCTGCACCTGTAACAATGGGACATGAATTTTCAGGTGTGGTTTATGCAGTTGGTGAGGGTGTAGATGATATCCAAATTGGGCAACATGTCGTAGTTGAACCCTACATTATTGCGGATGATGTGCCGACTGGCCCGAATGATAAGTATCATTTATCAAAAAATATGAACTTTATTGGTTTAGGTGGACGTGGTGGCGGTCTTTCTGAAAAAATTGCAGTTCAACGACGTTGGGTACATCCTATTTCAAATGATATTCCCTTAGACCAAGCAGCGTTGATAGAACCTTTATCTGTCGGTCATCATGCCTATGTCAGAAGTGGTGCAAAAGCTGGTGATATCGCACTGGTTGGTGGAGCAGGTCCAATAGGCTTACTTTTATCAGCCATTTTAAAGGCCAAAGGTCTCACGGTCATCATTACTGAACTGAGTGCAAAACGTAAAGAAAAAGCGATAGAGGCTGGTGTTGCAGATTATGTACTAGACCCATCTCAGGTTGATGTGGTTGATGAAGTAATGAAAATTACTGAAGGCCGTGGTGTAGATGTCGCTTTTGAATGTAGTAGTGTCAATAAAGTCATGGATACACTCGTTGCAGCAATGAAACCAACTGGTGTAGTCGTTATCGTTTCTATTTGGAGCCATCCTGCCACAATTAATGTACATAGTGTGGTGATGAAAGAGCTAGATATTCGTGGCACGATTGCTTATGTCAATGACCATCAGGAAACCATCCGTTTAGTCGAGCAAGGTAAGATTAATCTAGAACCTTTTATTACCCAACGTATTGCATTAGATGATCTTGTTTCTAAAGGCTTTGAAACGCTGATTCATAATAATGAGTCTGCTGTAAAAATTATTGTTCATCCGTAATGTATAGCAAAACCAAGATGCAATAGATGCAACGTCTATTGCATCTTTTTATTTTGAATCGATAAGCTCACCGTAAGAATACTGCCTTGTTCAAATGAGCAAAATTTTGCGCAAAAACTGTGTAATTAAATTAAAATGAGCAAATATATTCACAAAATTTGTTTTTTATAGTATTTTTGAGAAAATATTTGCTCATTTATATCAATGAAAAAATTAACAATACAAGCCTTACTAGATAAAAACTGGTTAGATATAGCCGAACTAAAATTACTAGAACCTAAGTTGGGTTCGGCTAGTGCTAGCGAACTAGAATATGAATTGGATTATGCAATTCAATATTTAGACAGACGAGATGAGCACGCCTGTAGTCTATCACTTCCTGTACAAATTCTTATAAAACACGAATCGAGCACATGGTTTGGTTTTTTAGATGATATTGTTCCATCTGGTGCAGCACGCCGTTATTGGGTGAATTATTTAGATTTGCAACGTTTAAGCTATGCAGAGCAAGAAAGCATCTTATTAGAAAAAGGGGGAATAGCACCCGTTGGCAACTTACGAATCAAAGAAGCGCTTCCAGCTCTAAATCCAGAATCCACCTTGCACCTACGTTATTTTAGTAAGGAAGATGTTGCTGAGCGTAATATTGATTTTCTGGAATATGCACAGCAAATGGGTGCCATAAGTGGTGGTGCAACTGGTGCAGGTGGAGAAGCGCCAAAATTACTTATTCGTGTTTCACCAGAACAGAAAGTCTGGATTGATACCTACCAAGAGAGTTTTGATCAGCCAGATCAGCATTATTTAGTAAAGTTTCCGCGGAATAATCGTAGTGAAATTGATTGTGACATTCTCAGAGCCGAATATTATTACTATCAAATACTGAATGAATTGGGTTTCAATACGATTGAAACAACTCAAATGCAGCTCATTGAAGGTACAAAGTATCCTTCTTTGTGGCTACCAAGGTTTGATACAGAATGGCTTAATGATCAGTGGCATCGTCATGGTTTAGAGTCGGTTTATTCTGTATTAAATAAGTCCTCTGGTAGTCATCTCAACCATTTTGAGGTTATAGAAAATCTATGTAAATTACTGACTCGCATTGATTCAAATTTTGATACGGCACAGTTTATTTGTGAATGGTTACAACGAGACTTACTCAATATTATTTTTGGGAATTCAGACAATCATGGTCGTAATACATCATTTCTAAAAAAATCTGGAAAAATTTCTCTTTCACCTATTTATGACTTTGCACCGATGAAAGCCGATCCTGAAGTGGTTATCAGATCGACCACTTGGGGAAGCCCGTATGAAGAAGGCGGTGAGTACCGTTGGGCTGACATTACCCAAAAACTGGCTCCTTGGTGTGACCCTGATGTATCGCTAGGCACTTTAAAGACTTTGGCAGCTAACTTAGTTGAACTAAAACAACGATTGATTGATAAAGGAGTGCCAAAACAAATTATTGAAATGCCAGTGCTGGCATTGGATTACATAGAAACGAAATTGAACAGATGGGAACTGCTATGAACATGAAAAATCAAACTCAAGACCGTCAGCAAGTTCTTATCGATTTATATAAACAATATTTATTGAGTGAAATTACGCTTGGGCAATTGCTGTCGTATTTACGCAAGAATGTACTGGGGCTATCGCAAGAACAATACGCGGCTTTGGTGGGTATAAGCCGTCGGACTTTAACAGACATTGAGCAGGATAAAGGTAAACTAACTCAGTCTGTGTTAGATAAGGTATTTAAGCCCCTTGGTTTAAAAGCAGGACTTGTGCCTACGCATGAACATATTGTTAATAAAATTATAAAGCCCTCCGAGTGAGTGATTCACTGAGTACGTTTGCACAAGAATGCGCTTGTGAACACTGAAATGGTAATTTTTGGGTTCAATTTGAGTTGATGCAGAACCTGAGTTTTTGAAACTTTAATTCAATATTTCATGATCTAAAAGTAGATGCTAAATGCTTATTGGACTCGTGTGCCTACTTTCACCCATAAAATATATTCCTTGATAAATAGTATTAATAAGATTTTTTATTGACGTTTAAGTCGAGTGAATGATATATTTTTTGAATGATCATTCCAGAAAGAATTCCAAATGAGACCAAAAGAGTTTGAAGAAGACGATATAGCAGAAGCTGCTATGAAAGTTTTTTGGCAAAGAGGCTATGCTGGAACGAGTATTCAAGACTTAGTAGAAGGCACAGGCCTAGGACGTGGCAGCCTTTATAATGCTTTTGGAAGTAAATACGGATTATATGAATTTGCTTTAAAACGTTATTATGAGATTACTGCTAGCAATATAGCCATATTATCTGAAGATGGAACTGCTAGAGAACTAATACGCCGTTTACTCATGAAAATTGTCTCAGAAGAGCTTAATGATACTGAAAATATGGGCTGTATGGTCGCCAATGCATGTTTAGAAATGGCAAGACATGATGAAGGAATTGCTGATTTAGTAGCAAAAAATTTAAGCAGAATGGAAAGAGCCATTAGCTCGTTAATACTGCGTGGTCAGGCTAATGGCGAAATTGATGCTACAAAAAACCCTGAAGCATTGGCTAGATTTATCGTGAGTACGATTCAAGGAATCCGTGTCGTAAGTAAAGGCAGTGAAAAAAAATGTCAATCCGAAAGGCTCGTTGACATCGTGGATATTGCGATAAGCGCAATCTAAATTTATGAATTGATAAAATAGTCATATTCCTTGATGTATTAATAGATGAACTGTTAATAGATCAAGGCATGTCCTTTTTTTACCTATTTTGGAATGATCATTACAAAACTATCCATTTTAAAAGTCAGTCATACAAATTCAACACACACCATTTTTTATCAGCAACAAAGAAAGGAAGTAACAATGACTCAAGCAGCACAATCTAAAGCAAAGACAATTGCAGTCTTCGCTACTGGCATTTTGAGGGCTGCAATAGCTAGGAACCTTAAAGAAAATAGTTTTAACGTGAATGTATGGAACCGTAGCTATGAAAAATAAAGCTTTAGAAGAGTCAAGCAAAGCACCATTAAAGGCTGGACTATGAATATACAAAATAACTCTGTGACATCAGATATTGTGAATAGCTCTAAAGAAGATATTCCTGTTTTAAAGCTTCTAGCATTTACGCTTGCTGGTTTCATTACAATTATGACGGAAACCATGCCAGCAGGTTTATTGCCATTGATTAGTAGGGATTTACAGGTAACAGAAGCTTTAGCAGGGCAATTAGTATCTGTTTACGCTTTAGGTTCTGTAATAGCCGCTATTCCTGTCGTTGCAGCTACTCGTAGTTGGTCACGAAGACCTTTATTCTTACTAGCAATCAGTGGCTTATTAATCTTCAATACCTTAACTGCATTATCTTCCAGCTATATTGTTGTGTTGGTTGCCCGTTTTATTGCGGGGATGTCTGCGGGAATTATTTGGGGAGTACTCGCAGGTTATGCTCGAAGCATGGTATCTGCTAACTTACAGGGTCGAGCGCTAGCCATCGTTGGCGTAGGGCAGCCAATTGCCTTATGTCTGGGAGTGCCTTTAGGTACTTGGTTAGGCAGCATGTTTGGTTGGAGAGGCGTATTTTGGATTATTTCTCTACTCGCTTTATTTCTATTGATTTGGATTAGAGCCGCGATTCCAAACTTTTCTGGACAAGTTGCAGAGCAACGCCAGTCGATTAAAGAGATTTTTTTACATCCAGGTATTCGCTCAGTATTAGCGGTAATTTTCTTATGGATTCTTGCACATAACGTCTTATATACCTTTATTTCACCCTATCTGACATCAGTAGGGCTTGGTAATCATATAGATCTGGTACTTTTATTATTTGGTGTGTCATCAATCATCGGGATTTGGGTCACTGGTGTTTGGGTGGATCAATCATTACGTTTATTAACCTTGCTAAGTTTAGCTGGGTTTGCGGTTGCTGCGATCTTAATTGGCTTAGGTGGCAGTGGGAACTCTGCTTGGCTAGTACTGAGTGGTATCGCGCTGTGGGGTATGACGTTTGGCGGGGCCCCAACTTTGCTTCAAACAGCAATTGCAGATACTGCTGGTGAAGGTGCTGATGTAGCCCAGTCTATGTTAGTTACTGTCTTTAATTTAGCCGTTGCTGGAGGAGGATTATTAGGTGGAATATTACTTCAAAAAATCGGTCCATCATCATTCACGATAGCGATGTGTGTTTTATCAATAATTTCCTTCTATGTGGTCTTACAAGCTAAGGTACATGGATTTAAAAATAGATAATTTTTAAATAACTTTAGACACTAGATTGGTTCCAACCAATCTAGTGTCTATCCACCATTAAATGAATATTTAGGGAATCAACTTCATGCATTTGATAAAAATACGTATATTGATGCTATAAATTTTAAGAAAAGTTTAATTGATTATTTAAACTGGTTAATTCCTGCATTCCTATTTGTTGTTATTAAGAAAAATATATAAATTATTTCTATAATAAGTATTCTGAAAATTCCGTTTCTGAAGGGATAATACCTGCTTTGTAGAATGTTTTATTAATATAAAAACATGATTGCTTTTCAAATATCTTATTCAATATAAGTTGTATTGTGTTAATTTTAGAAAAATTTAATATCTTAAATGAGAGGTTTTATGATTATTCATTTTATTGGTCCAGGAGGTGCAGGGAAGACATCAACAGCAATCCACTTAGCACAGAAAATGGAGTTAAGTTATCATGATTTAGATCAATACTTCCTTGATACTGAAGGTAATATTTCTGAATATATCAATCAAAATGGTTATGATAAATATGCTATTAGGAATATTCAGCTATACAATGAACTTAAAGAATCTTTTGATAAAAACAAATTATATATAATCGTTTGTTCTTCAGGTTTTATGACTTATCAACTAGATATTTTTTCTGGTTATAAAGAAATAAGACAAGACATAGAACTCAATCCTTTTACATTTTTATTACTACCATCATTAGAAATAGAAAGCTGTACAAAAGAAATTATACGTCGGCAACTCAAAAGATCATACTTAAATAGCTCTGTAGAAAAAGAAGAAAAAAATTAGAGCCCGCTTTCCAATTTTTATGAATTTGAAATGTGAAAAAATCATAACAAATGAGCCTCCAGAAAAAATAGCTGAAGAAATCTACGTTCGTTTATCAAATTTAATTTCCTTCATTTAAATGAAAAACAATAATTATTTAAATATTTTCTAGCCATTTTCACATTGACACCTTAAATATTGAAGATTAACATTTGCGTGCTGGCCATATTGCCAGTCGGTTTTGACAGACCGCAATGAAAGACCGCATCAGAGCTATTCCTTCTGAGGGATATTTTTGTGCGCGAACTCCTCGTTCCCTCCCGTTGCGGTAGGACGGGAGAGGGACACCTTCGGGTGTGCTGGTTAAGTCTTTCTCCAGTCTGCGAACCCTCTTTCGTTCTGCCACCATAAATCTCTTATGCTCTGGCAGAACTCCATATATAAAGGAGTTGGCTTTGCACATTCATATTTTTTTGGCAACCATAGCCAAAGTACACTATAACGATACAACTTAAGCTTTTACCAAGCTTTGATCGCCGTTCGGCTGTTCAGGCTTTCATTTGTTATTACTAAAAAACTTAGATCAACAATAAAACTTGAGATGTGCTAGGCACAGTCTTTACGGCTTTGCTACGCCTTTTTTTCACCTTAAAAAAAGTAAAAGGCTTTTATATCTCTTTTATATACAACAAGAATTTATTTTATAACGGTAAAACTATGCCAAATTTAGCTCTCTCATTTCGTGCTTTAAGTGTGCTTCATACTTCAAGATTTCTTTTTGATAAATATGGCTTTCACAATGTAGGGGTAGACCGAATTATAAAGTCGGCAAAAATCCCCAAAGCTACGTTTTATAATTACTTTCACTCGAAAGAGCGTCTTATTGAAATGAGTTTAACTTTTCAAACAGATGGTCTTAAGCATGAAGTTATTTCGATTATCTACGTTAATAAAGAGTTATCGCTGGTTGAAAAGCTTCGCAAAATTTTCTTTTTACATGCCAATATAGAAGGGTTCTACAATTTGCCATTTAAAGCGATTTTTGAAATTTCGAAATTATATCCAAAGGCGTATCAGCTTGTAATTGAGTATCGAAACTGGCTGATGAATGAAATCTATAATTTGCTTTTAACTAGTAATTCGAATGCTTTAAAACAAGATGCATACCTGTTTTTGTTTGTGATAGACGGGGCAATGGTTCAGCTTTTAGACCCAAATAAACCAGATGAGCGAGAGAGGTTACTTGAGTATTTTTTAGTAGGGTTGGGGTGAGGGGAATTATTTATGATTAGACTGTGGATCATTAAGGCAAAGATCTAATTTTGCCGTACCAAAAGCATAGAAAACAAACGTTACATATGGTAGATTTCCAAATATCTTATTTAACATAAAATGAAGTTATGTGACTTCAGAATGAATTAATTTAGCTAAAGAATATGAAAGCAATTATTGCATTACAAAAATTAGTTTTAGATCCTTCATCCAAAATCAGCGATATATTAAGACATGCATATTTAATTGCTTGTAAATTAAATTTGGAAGATTTCAAAAAATGGTGTGAATTGGAATTAAATGGCTATCATTCTATCGATGATTCCAATATTCCTGAATATAGATATATTTTTGGTTCTTTATGTTTAACAAATTCATTATCAGGCCAAACTGCAATTTTTAATGCGGAAGCAATATTTTCTGGTCAAATTATAAAAGATGGTATTTCTTTTTTTGAGGGTGCAATTAAAACTCAATCAGAGAGTATTACTCTTGAGATAAAAAGTGAAATAGATAAAATTCTTAGAAAAAGCAACCCACAATGTCGAGATAGTCACTTTATTTTTCAAATTCGAGCAAGTAAAATTCCTTTTCAAAAAGCATTAGATATGATTAAGTTTAAAATTTTAGAAATATCTTATCAACTTGAAAAAGAAGGAATTTTAGGAGAAGAATGGGAGTTTACGGCAACTGAAAAGGAACATATTTTAAATGTTCATTATAATATTGAGACTGTAAAAAACATGGCAAATCATAATATAGATTCATTTATTGATAGTAATTAAATACCGAGATCTACTAGATATGAAAGCAGTTATTTCTTTACAAAAACTATGTTTAGATTACTCTGTAGACGTTAGTGAAATTCTTTTAAGTGCTCGTTTAATTGCCTCCAAACTAAATTTAGACGATTTCAGAGAGTATTGTAATTTAGAAATAGATGGATACTTTAAATCTGAAACTAGCAATATCCCTCAATATCGTTGGATTAAGGGGAGAGTTCTAGCCAGAAAAGGAATTGAGATCTATTCTCTTTCGTGTTCATTTGATGATTCATATAAAATTTTTAAAGATAGTATTGTTAAATTTGAAAATTACGGTTTTGATGACGAACAAAGATTATACATATCTATTGATAAAAAAATTGAAGATAAGATTAGAAAAAGTAAAAAAATCTCAGATGAGTATGATTTACTATTAGATATTCATCACTCTGATATTGAGAACGCATTATATTCTGTTAGGTCAAAAATTTTATCTTTTAGCGAAGAACTTGAAAGAAATAATATTTTAGGTGAAGAATGGGAATTCACAGAGCAGGAAAAGCAAATGACACAAAATGTTAATTATCATATTAGCAATGTAGGAAGCATGGCTAATCATAATGAAAATTCAACAATCAATCAGACATCTACAAATACTGTAAATGTTATTAAAGGTGATTTTAACTCTTTAGCGTCCAACTTAAGAAGTCATGGTATTGAAGAAGCTGATATTCAAGAACTACAAACGATTATAAATGTTACTCCTTTACCACAATCAACAAGCGAATATAGCCCCGAGCTAAAGAGTTGGATGATAAAAATGATTGGTAAGTCCATTGATGGTACTTGGCAAATTGCTGTAGGTGCCGCAGGTAGTCTTCTTGCTACAGGTATTCAACATTATTTTGGAATTCTGAGCTAACAAAATAATTTAATGACCATGTGTAAGCTACAGTCTTGGATACTGCACTTATGTTCACCTAGAATCTAGTTCACAATTAAATTTATGCTTAATAAACAATAAATTTAATTACTTAGAGCATTAAAATTATAACTTATAAAATATTTGGTTCATAAACCTAGCTATGAATACATATTTTCCTACTAAAAAAGTCTTAAGAATAGACTAAATTTGTCTAGGAGAGTGGTGGTAGTCCACCACTAACTAACAGGTGTATACAAAATCGATGACTATTCAATAAGTGTAGTTTAGTATTCGGTATAAAATATTATGCTGAGGCTGGGTTTTGATAGCTACGATTTCTGTTTGGCTTTTTGGCGTAAGACATACAAATATAAGCTTTCTACTTTTTCACGTGCCCATGGTGTGGTACGCAAGAATCGCAATGATGATTTAACACTTGGATCTATGCAAAAACATCTAATTTCAATTTTACGACTTAAGCCTTCAAAGCCACCGTAGTAATCCAATAATTCATCCAAAATGTCAGCAAGTTTTTTGCCGTGTAGAGGGTCATTGGAGGCGTTCATAATAGATCAACCATATTTTGGGAGGCCATCATTATAACCTGAGCTAGTTGAAAAATGAGAGGGTTGGAATTTAAACGTAATTAACATAGAAAATTACAGCTTATTTTCTAGTTAACTTTTTTCTAAATATAAATTAGTCAAATTCTAGTAATTAGGTAGTCATTGCAGTAGCTACATACAGTGTTGTATAGGCTACGGTCTTGGATATGTTATTTAACATAATATACATTATACGAAATATCGTATATTAAGGCTTTGTTTCTAAAGGCTTTTTTCCACAACTAAAATCAAGCCCCACCAATGTTGCTTTAGGAACATTGC
>NZ_QETG01000043.1:0-16813 GCF_003105055.1 Acinetobacter sp. AM
TAGAACGACGATATATTTCTATATTAGAGCTACTTTAAAATTTGAACTTAATCATCCACTTTCCGAGTTTTTTCTACAATAATGTACTCATTTGGAATATATAATCAACAGAAATACTATAAGCCTATTGCAGAGCTCTTAGTCGTTATAAAATTGTATGATCAACTTGATATTGTTGATAAAAATATTAGAGAACCTAATTTTTTTGAAAAGAACCCAGATTATCCCTACTCTATCCAAGATGCTCAGAAATACCGTGATGAATTATACAATGAAGTAGTAGAAAACTTAGAAAAAGCCATAAATCAGTGCACCTCTATTGGTCTTTTTAAACAATATCAAAGATCTCCGAACTCAAATAAAAAAATAGAGAACTTACCTGTTATATGTAAAGGGCATACCTTATTAAACAATACAAAGTTACTTAAAAAATTAAATGGTTCAGCATTAAATACTGAGGGAAATTTAAAAAAGAAATATAATTTTGAAGCTATTGATCACAAAATTTTGGAACTTCTCAAGCAAGACAAATTCAGAAAGAAATTTAAAAGCAAGAATACTGCTGCTGAGAAAATAGCAGACGAAATTGCAAGGGACATAGAACTTTTCATGGAAAATGACCGTGCCAAAAACAAACACAATCAGCACATCAAGCTAGAGAACTTACCAGTTAGAATTCTAAAAATAATCCAGAACAATCCTGAACTTCACGAGCATTTAATAAATAAGTAACTGATTTTAATAGTTAATATTTTTTTATAAACTACTTGGGAGACTAATAACTAATTCTACAATCAAGTGTAAATTTATTGTCATTAGACGACATCCTTTCTGCTTCAAGGTAGCCGTTTAATTTAATGGGCTTTTTCCCCATAACTAAATCAACATTTAGGACAGTAAGTATGTACACAGCAATATTTAAAAAACCTTCGGGTTCATCACAAGGTCAAAGTATAAAACCTCGATCAGGCCGAACCTCTGAATTAAGGATAATATTACTATTAAGTATCTATTATCCCAATAGGTGTACTACTTATCATCTGGGTAGTTTGTATATACCTATTTCAGTAGTGTTATACAAAACACTACTGATTATTAATCAGTATAGATTTAACTGCTATAAAGCTAAGGGGTACACTCATGCCTCTTAAACCTTACAAAGCGCAAACACCTGCGATTGTTTATCCTCTCATTAGTGATGGTGCATTTGAACTTCTGCCATCATCAGAGATTGAACAGACCATTTTATATCGTGACCACCGATTGAAATGTATGCTCAATATAGTGTCATTCGTCAGGGAATGTTTAAACGCAAAGCGAATTTGCAGCCAAAGTTGAACCCGATGATTTCAACGTATTTAAGGGTTTCTTTTACTACGCTCAGTGGATAAGACCATTTGTGCCTGTCTTTGATGATATTGCAGGCATTGATCTTAGTTACCTGAAAGACTTTATAGTCTGTGAAGAAATATTATGTTTCTTCAAAGCAAAAGAACTTTTAAATACCGAATTAGATCTGATTGGGTTATTTGAACAACCAAATTCCCAACCTCTTGTGCATATACAGCAAAGAGCAGATTTATTAAATCAATTCGTTCAACTGATTCGTGAGCAAATGGGTAGCACTATAGTAAAAAATGTTATCCGAAAACGTGAGGAAAAGGCTAAACAAAACTTAAAGTCTTGTCGTAAAGCGATAAACCAATGCTTTGCCAAATTCAGCAAACTTTTGGTTATACGTGTTGATTTTGCCTTTAAGCCACCTTTAGAGAACTTAACCCCTTATTGCCCAGATGAACTGCAACACCCCTTTCATTCTGAAAATGCCTTGCAATCTTTAAAAAAGCTGATTGCACAGTTATTAGGGAATAGAAGGCATAACAAAATATTGAACCAAATCAAGGGTTATATTTTGAAGTTTGAACATGGGTTAAAAAAGGGCTTTCACGTCCACGCTCTGTTTTTTATGGATGGCAATTTACATCAAAGTGATGGGTATTTTGCACATGAAATTACCAAGTACTGGAAAAAGCTTACGAACAATCAAGGCTGCACTTATAACTGCCACATGGCAAAAGACAAATACAAAACTCTATGTATAGGAATGATTGACCACACAGATACCGCAAAGCAAAAGGCGTTAGATGATTGTGTTCAATATTTCTGTAAAAAGGAACAGTACTTCATGTTTAACAAACTAAATAGCGTTAGAACAATTCAAATTAGTCAGCCACCTCAACGACGCTCAAATGCTGGCCGTCCAAGAAAAGTGGTTAAAACAGTTAACGCAACTTTGCTGAATAGCAGTGATAAAGGGGGATTCTAATGCTGACTAAAAAAGATCTTTCAGTAGCTCATACTGCATATTTTTGTAGCACTGGTGCGCGATTAGCTCTACCACATCCAAGTCCATCTGATATTTATCAAGCAACATCACTTATTGGAAAAGCATCTGCTAAAAGCATTGAAAAAGCCCTTAAAGGCTCAAATGTCTCTATTATGCAAGCAATACAAACAATTCCTTGGCTGAATAATGCACCATGGTTTAATGGCAATATGTCAAATATTAGCCTGAATCCATATAATGCAAACTTAGGTAATCTAGCTTATGAGCATGGCTTAATTCAGCAAAATCAAACTGCTACCATTAATCCACTTGCTGTATCTTATTTATCTGAGCATTTCCAATATCGCATACAAACAATTGAATTTACTAAGAGCCTTATCGAATGGTCTAAGCCTTTTGAAGGCTCAAAGCAAGAATTGGATACAACATTTCGAAATATTGAAAGAAGCTCTTCTGGTTTTGAGCTTCAAGAGTTCTGCCTTAATTATGATACGGATCAAAATAATACTATACATCTTAATGGGTTAGAGAAATTTATCAGTAATGAACTAAAAATTCAGCTGAATCAGATCGAGCCTGATAAATGTTTAGCCATTTTATTAAAGAAAGAACCTTGTTTAAACAAGCGCATGAATTTGCGCTATATCGTGATCTTGCAGAAAGATTACATTGATGAACCATCAGGGTTTACAGACCTAAGCTTCTTTCAAAGTATAAAAAATACTGTTGAATCAAATAGCTGCTATTACTTCAACTATGATTCTGGATGCCTAAATGGGTTTCTTGCTAACAACCGTTTTAGTAAGAAAAACCCAAATTACAGAGAACGGATCAGATGTCTAAAAAGCTATCTTATAGGTACAGATGCATTATATAGAGTAGATGGACTACAGACTTCTCTTGAGATTTTGTACTCAAAATTTGTCTAATAGGATTGAAAATCTAATAATGGGAATGTTTCAGCTTACCACTGCTGACTACCTATTTATGAAATATCGCTCTATGACCGTTGAACTGATGACAATAGTTTCCGACTATTACCCTCATCTTAGTAAAGCTGAAGCACTGAGAAAGGCTAATAATCAAGAATTCCCTTTCTCAGTGTTTAAAATAGATCAAAGTAAACGTGCACCTTTTTTGGTGCACATTAAAGATCTAGCAGATATTTTAGACAGTAAGTATTCAGAAGCTTCAAAAGATTATGCTACGTTTCATCGATGAGGCGTAGCACCTCTTCTAACTGCATAGTATTTCTCCTTGCCTTCACCGAAACATAACGCTGTAAACTGCTCCAAGAATCATGCAGACTTACTTTCTGAATCTCAGGAATAGTAAAGCTCTGTTCAGCTAGTCGAGTACATCCCTCATGTCTCAAATCATGAAAGCGTAGATCATCAATACCCAACATTCGGCACGCTTCTCTAAACTCTTTACCTAAGCTTTTGGGATTCAATGGCAACAATAAGTTTTCATCATGCCCAAGCTTCAACATTCGTTCACGAACTTCAGACTGCTTTAATCTTTTAATCATTTCCTTACAAGGATTAAGGACATCGAATGATTTATGATTACCTTTGGAGCCATTTGGATTTTTTAGATCATGCACTTTCCATGTTGAATGATGTGAATCATAATCTCGAAGAAATAATCGTGTTAATTCAGCTTCACGTCTGCATGAGAAAATAGCAAACCACATAATCAAATGCATTGGATACTTAGAACCGTAACGGTTTAGCTTCCATCGTTCTGTAAAATATTTCGTTAATGCAATCAATTCATCCGTTGAAGGGAGTCGATCTCTTTTTTGACTTGAGGAAATTTGACGTGTTTTTCTTAACTGAGCCGTAGCCTTATCAAAGCCATTTAAATCAATATCTATTTCCCACATAACAGCAGCATGAGAAAGCACACCACGGATATGTAAAAGCTCATGTTGCTGCGTACTAGTCGCAATAGGTTCAAGTTCTAGATGAGGTACTCCTCCCTTCCTTAAGGCAACATGCTCGGCTAAATGTACTGATTTTATTTTTGTGATAATATTGCGCGCAATTGGTAGCTTCTTAATTAAGAGCAGAGAATAGCGTTTCGTCCTTCCGTACTCGCTCCCGACTTCATCCAAATATTTATCTATGGCATCTGCTAAGGTCAGATCAATGAGCTTTTCTTTGCCAAGCAAAATATCAGGATTTTCTTGAATTTCGACTTCTCGTTTCTTAACCCAGTTTTCAGCTAACTTCTTTGAATGAAATGTTTTACTTTCAGAGAACGTAGGAAAGCCCTTTCGATTGATTCGAATCGCAGCACGATAGTTAACTTTACCATCTGTACCTTTCCTTGCTGTAATTGACCCCATAATTTACACCACAACCTGTTTTTTTGATTATGGTGTAAAATTTGGTGTAAATGCAAACTGATTAGCTCACCTAAATACAGGTTAAAACAGATTCGCGCAGGTTGCGAAATACAGATTAAAGGTATGATTTTTAATGACTATTAACAAAAACATTGAAAACACTCAATCTCCGCGAATCAGCGTAGCCCCGATGATGGATTGGACCACCAAGGATTACCGTTTTTTTGCCCGCCTGTTTAACCCCAATGTCATTCTATACACAGAGATGGTGACCACTGGCGCAATTATTCATGGTGATGCCAAACGCCATTTAGACTTTAACAATCAAGAACATCCAATCGTTTTACAACTCGGCGGCTCCAATCCTAAAGACTTATCCACTTGCACAAAGATGGCACAAGACTGGGGCTATGATGAGGTCAATTTAAACGTTGGCTGCCCAAGTGACCGTGTACAAAACAATAAAATTGGTGCCTGCCTCATGGCAGAACCTGACCTCGTTGCAGAATGTATCGCTGAAATGCGCAATGCAGTAAATATTCCTGTCACCGTGAAACATCGTATCGGCATTGATGATATGCACTCTTATGAAGAAATGCTGCATTTTGTCGATACCGTCGCTAAAACAGGTTGTGATAATTTTATCGTGCATGCGCGTATTGCGTTATTGCAGGGTTTATCTCCAAAAGAAAACCGTGAGGTTCCACCGCTGCGTTATGAAGATGTCTATCGTTTAAAGCAAGAACGCCCAAATCTACTGATTGAAATTAACGGCGGGATTAAAACCTTTGCTGAAACACAGGAACATCTCAAACATGTGGATGGTGTGATGATTGGTCGTGAGGCCTATCACAATCCGTACCTTTTGGCTGAACTGGGTCAATTGTGGAATTTAGACCTGCCTAATCGTTTTGATATCATCAATCAAATGCTGCCTTATATTGCTCAGCGTATGGCTGAGGGTGCTCCTTTATCGATTATCACCCGTCATATTCTGGGATTATTTCAAAACCTTCCGGGTGCTCGAAAGTGGCGTCAAGCTTTAAGTGGTGGTAATGCCAAGACGTTTGCCGATGTAGAAAATGCAATTATAAACATCAAAGAAGCGATGCAACGCACTGAGGATTACTTAAAAGAACAGTCGGTTTAATCGTAATTGAATATTTACACCATTCAAAAATTCTGCATTATGCCAATCTTTTGAATACAACGATGATCTGTACAGATCATCGTTGTAAATGATGCAGCAAATACTCAGTACTTTTCTGTATCACCTCATCTGCATTTTGACTCCATACCATCACCACATCGGACAAGCTATTTGCAGCCTGCAAAGGAATAAGCTTCACCTGTTCTGGCAAAATCTCTGTAAATTCTTCAGGAACAATACAAACTCCAATTTCAGCAGCAACCAATTGAAGTTGGGACACTTTACGGGATTGAATGGGCGCTTTCTTTGGGGTAAAACCTGCACTGAGACAAAGGTTTGAGACTAAATAACTCAGTCCACCCCGTTCAGCATGCGGTGTCGAGACAAAATTTTCATGCCTTAACTGCTGAATTTTGATGCTTTTTTCTATGGCTAACCTATGGTTTAGATGTAACGCGACATATAAAGGCTCATGGTAGAGCTTTACCACATGTAACTCATCAAGGTGATTTAAAACAGGGGGACGAATAAAACCGACATCAATATGACCCGTCTTGAGCGCTAGAACCTGATCTTCTGAAGATAAAGTATTGAGTTCAAAATGAACCTCGAGATCCCTTGAAGCTTGGTCAAACACTTTGACTTTTTCCAAGCTCATTGTAACGGTACTTGAGTGTGCAATTTTAATGAGTCGATTTTTCCCATTTGCGATATCTTTAGAATTTTCAATAATATGTTCTAAGTTCAGCACATTATTTTTAAGCTGAGCATAAAAAAAATGCCCCGCTTTGGTCAGCTTTATTTTTTTATCACTCCGATCAAAAATTTCAAAACCAACTTCTTCTTCCAAAAGCTTGATCTGTCGACTCAACGCCGATTGGGCAATGAATAACTTTTCAGAAGCCGCGATAAAGCCACCCTCCTCGACAATGCTAATCAGATAATTAAATTGCTTAAGTGTTGCCATTATCATCTCAAAATTAGATCAAACCTTATTTTTTCTATATTAGATGAGATCAATTAATTTAACTACACTTGACTTAAAGAGACTTCGATAAGAGAAAAAGCATGAGTTTATCCAAACAAATACTGGTGTTAGTTTGCATTATCAGCGCTTTGGTTTTACTCCATCTTTATGATGGTTTTATTGCGAAACGAACCGGGAAAAGTACCCAGCCACTTGAATTAATTTCTTTACAAGACTGATGATATCGAGGCTTCAGCTATATTCATTCGGCTTTGTATAGAAAAAGTCTCGACTGTTTACGATCTCTAGCAACCCCATGACCCTCTATAATTGTGCAAAAAAATTTGATTCTAGGCGTATGCCAGATTTCACTAAAGCATGCTTTTCTATATTGGTGCGACATGAGGTTTTTCTGACTGAAAATCATCAAGATACTCAATACATTTCCTTGTAATGTTGTATCTCAAAACAGCATCTTTTTAAAAAGATGTTCTCTTGCACCACGTTTTTCAATTCATTTACAGGCGTTTTTATTTTAAGAATCAGATAATTAAAAAAAGTTCTTTTTTCTATTCATCTAAATTTTTTATCATCTATGGGCGACATAACTAAATTGATTTATGTCGCCCAATTAAACCTAAAATTAGTCTTATTGCTTCGCTTTGATGTGATCTAATTTTTTCAGTACTTCTGCAACCGCAATCATGGCAAAACTAGACGTCACTACGACTGCCGAACCATAACCTCCACAGCGTAAACCAGCACTTGGGCAAACATCGGCGCTGGAAAATGGATTATCAATCGAATACACACAGGTAATCCCAAACTTTTCTTTTGGTTTTTTACAAATGCCTTTAGAACGAAGTTGTGTGCGTAATTTTGCCAACATTGGGTCTTGTTCCGTTTTAGATAAATCTGCGACCCGAATTTTCAGTGGATCAAGCTTACCGCCTGCTCCTCCCGAAACAATTAACGGAATTTTATTAAAACGACAATGTAACATCAGCGCCAACTTGGCTTTGACATCATCAATGCAGTCTAGAATTAAATCAGGAGCATTGTTTAATAATTCTTTGACATTGTCTGGGGTTAAATAATCATCGATCAGATTAATTTTAATTTTCGGATTAATTGAACGACAACGTTCTGCCATGACTTCAATTTTTTCACAGCCCAATGTTGAGGTCATCGCAGGTAATTGACGATTAATATTTGATGCAGCAACCACATCCATATCGACCAAGGTCAACTCACCAATACCTGTGCGCGCCAAGGCTTCCACCGCCCAAGAACCAACGCCGCCAATTCCAATCACCATAACATGGCTTTGTTCATACCCTTGAAATGCTGGTTCTCCATAAATTTTAGCTACGCCAGCAAAACGGCGGTCATATTCATCATCTAGGAGTAAATCAGTCATAGGGAGATCAAATCAGAAAAATTATCGCGAGCATTTTATCAAATTCAATTTAAAAGTTGCGGATTAATATTCAGTCCATGCACTTGGGAACTGGATTGCATCAGCTTTATTTGCATTCAATACATAAGTCTTACGTTGATTCATGGGCAGTTGATCTGAAGATGGCGACAAAGTGCGAATATAGTGATATTTCATACGCCATGTATTCGCTTGTAGATATTCAATATTTAGCACCAATTTTTCGAGGTCATGACAATGTTCCCCTGACTGGGCATAATCTTGTTCCGAGAAACAGGCTCGAATCATTCTTGAGACAGAAAATGGAATATTCTGAAAAATCTGTTGGTATTTGCCCTGAGGATTGAGCTGTAAAAAGTCTGCCGCTTCTTCCGTCATGCCCCCACCTGAGTACATTTCATCCCAACGCTGAATCAGGGCAATACTGTAATCTGTATCATTGACTGGAAATAACACTGGATAAAGATGTAAAGCATCGGCTCGAACAAATTTACCATTTTCATCGAGTAAATCTTCTGGCGCGACAGGACCATCCACCGTCCAATGTGGATTCTGCGTCAGCGGTCGGTAATCTGAAAAATCCCAATGATTGCGTAATTGATAACTTTGTGCATTTTTTTCTAGCTCAAAGAGTTTCAATTTGGCAATCACATAATGATGTTTAGGCTGATTCGGAACCTGATAGAGTTGCCAAGTCGCATCGGAATTACAGGAAATCTTGAGCTGAGAACAAATACTTTCTCGCTGCGCCTGCGTAATTTTTTGTGGTTTTAATATCTGGGCTTGCGGTTTTGCATGGCCCCAAACTGGAAATAGGCATACACATCCTGCCAATAAAAATTTCAACATAAATTCAATCTTGTTCCGTCGTTTAATCTATACAAAAGGAGCCTTAGACTTCGTATCATAAGGCTCCTTGTAAGGGATCGCGTTGCTATATCAACTCGCAATTAAATGTCGCAACACATAATGCAGAATCCCACCAGCTTTGAAATATTCAACTTCGTTGAGGGTATCAATACGACATAACACAGGGAACGAATCGCGTGAGCCATCGGTTCGAGTGACTTCCACTTCAAAGGTTTGATGTGGTGCCAAATCATCCGACAAACCTAGAATCGAAATACTTTCATGCCCTGTCAGATTTAAACTGTGTCGGTTCTGATCAGACATAAACTGCAATGGCAACACGCCCATGCCAACCAGATTTGAACGGTGAATCCGCTCAAAACTTTCAGCAATAACAGCTTTTACCCCAAGTAAATTGGTACCTTTCGCTGCCCAATCACGGGAAGAGCCTGTGCCATATTCTTTACCTGCAATAATCACCAACGGCGTGCCTTGCTGTTGATACAGCATGGCAGCATCATAAATTGCCAGTTTTTCACCGCTTGGAATATGCAACGTATTGCCGCCTTCTTCTCCACCTAACATTTCATTTTTAATACGGATATTGGCAAATGTGCCGCGCATCATAACTTCATGATTACCGCGACGTGAACCATAGGAGTTAAAATCATTCGGCTCTACGCCATGCTCTTGCAGATAGCGGCCAGCAGGGCTGTCTTTTTTAATATTACCTGCGGGGGAAATATGGTCGGTGGTGACCGAATCTCCAAGCACTGCCAGTATTCGCGCATGCTCAATATTATGTAATGAATTCAGGGGTTGCCCAATATCTGCAAAAAATGGCGGATGGCGGATATAGGTAGAATGCTCGTCCCATGCATAAGTCTGACTTTGTGGAATTTGAATCGCCTTCCAACTGGCATCGCCTTCAAATACCGCGGCATATTCTTTATGGAACATGTCGGTATTCACGTTCTGCAACACTTCATCTATTTCTGCCTGACTTGGCCAAATGTCTTTTAAATAGACCGCTTCGCCATGTATATCCAATCCAATCGGTTGGGTGGTTAAATCTACACGAATATTCCCTGCCAAACCAAAAGCAATCACCAAAGGCGGTGAAGCCAACCAATTGGTTTTCACCAAAGGATGTACTCGCCCTTCAAAATTACGATTGCCCGATAACACTGAAGCAACGTTTAAATCATAACAATTGATGGCTTCTTCAATTGCTTCAGGTAAAGGCCCCGAATTACCAATACAGGTGGTACAACCGTAACCAACCAAGTTATAACCCAACTGATCGAGATAAGGCGTTAAACCTGCGGCATTCAGATAGTCCGTTACCACTTTAGAACCGGGAGCCAAGGAGCTTTTCACCCAAGGTTTGCGTTGTAGACCTTTTTCAATGGCTTTTTTCGCAAGCAGACCTGCCGCCAACATCACACTTGGATTAGACGTATTGGTACAGGAGGTAATGGCTGAAATCACCACATCGCCATGTACCAATGGATACTGCTTACCATCGATTTCACAGAATGCACTTTCATGCGTGATATTGGATTTTTGCGCATCAACCGCTGTACCACCGCCCCCTTCATTTTCTAAACGTGCTTTATCTTCTTTGGCAGGTTTTAAACTCAGCTCCATTAAAGCATCAAAAGTTTGTGGTACATCTGCCAGTAAAACCCGATCTTGTGGACGTTTAGGACCCGCAACACTCGCAGCAACCGTCGACATATCAAGGCTTAAAGTATCGGTGAACACAGGTTCATCTCCTGCATTTCGCCATAAGCCCTGTTCTTTACAATACGCTTCGACCAAAGCGATGCGTTCATCACTACGTCCTGTTAAGCGCATATAGGCCAGCGTCACTTCATCAATAGGGAAAAAGCCACAGGTTGCCCCATATTCAGGTGCCATATTGGCAATGGTGGCACGGTCAGCCAAAGGCAAATCCGCGAGTCCATCACCATAAAATTCAACAAATTTACCCACCACGCCTTTTTGACGCAGCATTTGCGTGATGGTAAGAACCAAATCCGTAGCCGTTATGCCCTCGCGCAATTTGCCCGTGAGTTTGAAACCAATCACTTCAGGAATGAGCATGGAAATAGGTTGTCCTAACATGGCAGCTTCGGCTTCAATTCCGCCCACACCCCAACCTAAGACCCCCAAACCATTAATCATCGTGGTATGTGAATCTGTACCCACCAAGGTATCTGGGAAGGCATAGGTTTGCCCGTCTGATTCACCTAGCCATACCGCTTGCGCTAAATATTCCAGATTCACCTGATGGCAAATCCCCGTTCCCGGCGGAACCACACTAAAGTTATTGAACGCCGATTGTCCCCAACGCAGGAACTGATAACGCTCACCATTACGCTGCATTTCAATTTCAACATTTTCAGCAAAGGCACGATTACTGGCAAAATGATCAACCATCACCGAGTGGTCAATGATCAAATCAACTGGAGATAAAGGATTAATTATATTCGGATCTCGTCCAGCTTGTGCGACTGCTGCTCGCATGGCGGCTAAATCGACCACCGCAGGTACACCTGTAAAATCCTGCATGAGGACTCGCGCAGGGCGATACTGAATTTCTTGTTCCGAGCTTCGGGTTTGCTGCCATTCCACAATCGCCAAAATATCATCTGCTTTGACCGTTACACCATCTTCAAAGCGCAATAAATTTTCTAATAAGACTTTAAGTGATTTGGGTAGTTTAGACAGTTCTCCCAGTTGTGGCTGGGCTTGTGCCAAACTAAAAATCTGATAAGTTTTGGAACCGACTGTAAAGGATTGTAATGCATTAAAACTATTGATTTTACTATACTTTGCCATAGGTGGATCCTCCGGCGTGCATGGTTGTTTTTTATTCCATTGTTCTTTTTATAATGTAGGTCAAATCGTTGGTTTTAATGTTGTGGATTAGTAATTTCCCACCCACTTTATTTGAATTTTACAACCGCAAACACTGCTGCGTATTTTGCCAAAGCTGCTCTGCCAAGTCGGTTTCATCGCACTGCAAAGTCTGCGCTAAACCCTTTAATACATAAGGTAAATTGGCAGGAGTATTGCGCGTTCGTTGTTGGGTTGAAACTTGACAACACAGCGGCGTCATATCAGGGCAATCGGTTTCCAACACCAAATGTTCGGCACCAATTTCCTGTACCACCCGATGCAGTTTTTTCGCGTTCGGATTGGTAATTTGCCCTGTGATGCCAATTTTAAACCCCATTTTAATGAAGGCTTTGGCTTCTTCGACCCCACCACTAAAGGCATGGGCAATACCACCGAATTGAAATTTTTGCTTTTTTAACAACGCCAGACTTTCTGCATGGGCTTTACGAATATGTAACAACACTGGCTTTTGGTAATACAGCGCCAGTTCTAGTTGCTGTTGAAAATAATCCTGTTGTTTGGCAAATAATTCGGGCTGCTTATGCTCGGCTAAAAAAGTATCTAACCCAATTTCCCCAATGGCAATACAATCACGCTGTTGTAAGAGTAATTCGAGTTGCTGTAAATGCTCAAGTCGATGTTGTTGAATATAAAAAGGGTGTAAACCCGGTGCTAAATAAGCCTTCGGTGCTTCTGACAAATGATTTATAACCTGTTGAGTTTTTAGCAAATCAGGGAATCGTGAAGCGACAAAACCGATTAAGACCAAAGCCTCCACCCCTGCCGCTTTGGCTTGAGACGCCAGATATTCCCGATCTGGATCAAAATCAGGAACATCAAAATGAGTATGGGTATCAAATAAACGCAGCGGCATATTCAAACCTATTACTTGCTTGGCTCGCTGGCAGCACGCGCAACTGCTTCAGTGGCAAACTCAGGTAGGTATGGTTTTTTTAGAATCGTCTGCAATTGCTCATAGGGTATGGTTAAGCGCGGCAAACCGACCACATACGGTCCAATTTCATATTCACCATACTGTAAAATTAAACCTTGCTTACTCAAATAATAATTATCACTCAGTTTAAACTTCCATGCCTGTTCATATTCAGAGACATTATTGGCCAGTTTCGACTCAATCACCCAAGTTTTAAAAGCTTCATGCGCTTGATTTTCTAATGCTGCCAACTGATTGGGTGCCAAGATTTCATTCAGCTTGACCAGTTTTTTCTGTTCTAAATCAAAATTATAATATTGTTGCGAAGATGAACCATGCGCCCCCCCCAAGTAACTACTGCTGTTTAATACCACCGTAACCAATGGACCTTTGGCATTGAGAATGGTCGGCTTAATCATCACACTAATTTTATGACTTGAACTTAGCGCTTTAATCTCTTGATCTAATTTTAAAAAAGCTTGGGTATACGGCTGTAATTGCTGTTCGAGCTGTTGTTTCACTGTTGCTGCCTGAACCACAGCTTGTGATGCTGCCACTTCCGATGCTTTCGCGGTCGATGCCGATTCATCTACAGCGAACTCAGGAGAAACTGCCAAAATCTGCTCGACCTGTTTCAGAATTTCAGCATCTATATACGCATCTATAAATGGCTGATTACTACTGAGTCGCTCAATGGTCATTTCTGGGCAGTTATTGTCGTCACATGCAGGTAAATTGAGCTGTAGTTTTTCCGAATCGCCAATCAATTGACTCGCTTGTTCTTGCGCCAATGTCGATGATGCCGCAGTCTCTGGTTGTTCCGATTCAACTTTTTTAGGCTGACACGCTGTCATCAGTATGGCTGTCGTCAATACACTTGCCGCCCAAATCACTTTCTTTGTTGTCATTTGACTCAACCCTATTTTCATTTTCTCACTCGACATATCACACCTATTCAGGCTTCAATCCCGCTTACTAAAACATATTCCGATAAAGATCTGCTTTTAAAACCTGTTGCGTTTGTGCTTTGCTTAAGTAAATGTCCAATTGCTTACCCTCTTGGGCAATTTGCTGGCTACGGTAATGTACGCCAATACCTTCACTGTCAAAGAACCAATCCGCTTGCCCCCAATACAATTTTTTTGGCGCCTTCTGTCTTGCTTCGGCAGTTTGTTGTTTTAACCAATCCTGATAGGCTTTTTGCACAATCTCGTTCATATAAACTTGCTGCTTTGGTTCAACAATGTCAAGTAAGGACAGACCTTTCTGCAATTTTCGATCTGCAACAGCAAAGTAGTAATGCTCATCAACCTTGACGTCTTCTTGTTTACTGTTCACACCCACTTGTAACAACACATATTCATTTCGTTGATAGGCAATACGGGTATACAGTGCCAATTGATAAGCAGGATTCTTCGAGTATTTCGCCTGCCAATCATCCGATTTTTTCACATATGCATTGATGGCTTGTTGCAAACTCATGTTTTGCTTTAAGCCTATTTGATCTTGAATCACCAGGGCTTGGGTTTTTGCCATCCAACTATTCAACCATTGGTCTTGGGTTTCAAGGGTTTGAATATCAATATCAATGCAATTTTTAGTTTCACAAAAGGGCAACGCAATTTTAGCAGGCTGCTGTTTAATATGCAGATAAGGCAGGACTTCCGCTTGATCCTGCTTCAAAATGGAGGCTGCTGATTTTTGTTGTTCATCTTGTGGCTGTTTCGATGAATCACACGCGGACAAAGAAAGTCCTGTACATAGCAAAAGAGCAATTTGAATGATGTTGTTGTTCTTCATTTCGACCACACGCTAGGCTACCTCAACGGTAACGTCACCAATAAAAAAGAAATACCATGTAAAAACAGCCTCCGAAAAGAGGCTGTTTTGTTTAGTTTAGTGTTCGCGTGTATTACGGAACACAATGTCTGGATAACGCTCTTGCATTAACTGTAAATTGACACGACTTGGTGCTAAATACGTTAAATGCCCGCCTCCATCAACAGAGAGTTGATCATGTGCCTTTTTCTTAAATTCATTGAATTTTTTGTCATCATCACATGACACCCAACGAACCGTATTAATACTTACAGGCTCATAAACGCAATCAACTTTGTATTCTTCTTTCAAACGGTATGCAACCACTTCAAACTGAAGCACCCCTACAGCCCCTACAATCAAGTCATTGCTGTTTTGCGGCATGAAGACTTGTGTTGCACCTTCTTCTGAAAGTTCTTTTAAGCCTTTTTGTAGTTGCTTCGACTTTAAAGGATCTTTCAAACGCACGCGGCGGAACATTTCAGGTGCAAAGTGTGGAATACCGGTAAATTGCAGTTTTTCGCCCGAAGTAAAGGTATCGCCAATTTGGATGGTGCCATGGTTATGTAAACCAATAATGTCCCCTGGCCACGCTTCTTCTAGGTGCTGACGATCCCCTGCCAAAAAGGTCAAAGCATCGCTAATACGCACATCTTTATCTAAACGTACATGCTTCATTTTCAAGCCTTTTTCATATTTGCCTGAACAAATACGCATAAAAGCAATACGGTCACGGTGTTTCGGATCCATATTGGCCTGAATTTTAAAGACAAAACCAGTGAAACCTTCTTCAGTCGCTTCAACTTTACGGTCTTGAGTCGGGTGTGCTTTCGGTTCAGGCGCATAGTTGCTAAATGCATCTAACACATGGTCTACACCAAAGTTACCCAGTGCCGTACCAAACAACACAGGGGTTTGACGGCCCGCCAAAAATGCTTCACGGTCCAATGGTTCATTCGCCATTTGAACCAGTTCTAAAGACTCTTCAAATGCGGCCCAAGCCAGCTCCCCTACTTTTTCACGGAGGTCTGCATAATCATAGCCATCTCGGATTTCAATCTCAGTAATAGTTGAACCAAAACCCGCTTTATACACATAAAATTTTTCTTCGATCAGGTTAAATACCCCAGCGAAGTCACGACCTGTGCCCAGTGGCCATGTAATTGGAACACATTTAATTTTTAAAACGTTTTCAATTTCATCTAACAGTTCTAAAGGCTCACGGATTTCGCGGTCCATTTTGTTCACAAATGAAATGATCGGTGTGTCACGCATACGACAGACTTCCATCAATTTGATGGTTCGGTCCTCAACCCCTTTTGCACCGTCAATCACCATGAGTGCTGAGTCAACCGCTGTCAAAGTACGATAAGTATCTTCCGAGAAATCTTCATGTCCTGGAGTATCCAGAAGATTGATCATCTTATCTTTATAGGGGAACTGCATCACCGATGTGGTAATCGAAATACCACGTTCTTTTTCCATTTCCATCCAGTCCGAGGTCGCAGCACGGTCCGATTTACGGCTTTTTACCATACCCGCCACCTGAATGGCCTTACCCCATAACAGCAGTTTTTCTGTCATGGTGGTTTTACCCGCATCGGGATGGGAAATAATAGCAAAAGTCCTACGAGCCTTTACTTCTCTGGCTAATTGTTCATTAAACATAAGAAAAATCTACAATATGTACACAGTTATGTACACATTTATAAATATGTACCTAAGCTGAAAAAAATAGGGATTCTAAAAATTAACAATATTGTATCAGATTTGAAAAGGATTTTACTGATTGTTGATATGTCTTGATGTATCCACAACACTAGACTTTTAGAATAATCGAACCACTATCATACGTTACTTCCTATGACGCACTTAAATGGTCACAGTGGTAGAGCCATACTTCATCTAAGCCTTTGCTTTGATGTTTTCCATAGTAGAGCACGATGCTCACTAGATCTCTTTCATAACTCATTTTTCATTCAATTCTAAGTTGTAAATTCCAGCAATTAAATTGAATCTTAAACCGAGCCTTTTCCCTCTATTTCGATAG
>NZ_QETG01000044.1:0-15491 GCF_003105055.1 Acinetobacter sp. AM
TTGCAATAATATAATAAGAAACAAAAATAGTATATTGATAAGATAAATCAATATCAGTTAACTTATTTTTAACATACAGAGATACAAGCAGAAAAAAAGTATTAAATATTACAAACTGGGGCCTAAAGCCTATGCTGTAATCAGAAACTTCATCCGAAAAATAGTCTGCATGTCTATCGTCACCTAAAAAATCTAAAAATACTGATGAAAAGTTTAAAAAACCATAATTAAAGTAAGATAAAATTATAGAAAATAAATAGATAAGAATTAGTAAATTAAAAGTTCTAATTTTACTCATGATAACAGAAGAAATAAATATTAAAATTGGTATAATTGAGGTCAAATGAAAAGCTAATGACAAAAACATACACAATAAAATTATAATATTATTTTTCTTACCAAGCCATAAAGAATAAGCAAGTAACAAAAAAGCTAAAGATACACCTTGCCTGATTACATTAATACTCATACTTAAATAAAAGAAAAATGAAATGCATGCAAAGAAAGTAATAAGAAGATTTGATTCGAATTTTTCAGTATAGTTCTTTAATGATTTGTAAGTAATTATATAAAATAAGAAGGATATTAACAAAAGAAAATAAGTATAACCCAAATTAAAATATCTTAGAGTCGAAGCAATTAAACCGAATAAAATACCATCACTAAAATTCAACTCAGATGTTTCATTCCAAAGTATATCAAAATAACTAACTGTATCAGCTCCTACATCATATTCCCTGAGACCCACAAGGAATATTAAAAAAATTAAAGGTAAAAAAACTAAATATTGACCTAATTTATTCTGTAGTAAAACATCCTTCTTAATTTCAGAAGATAAAGCAGAAGCCAAGACCAAGCAGGCTGTACAAAAATAAATTAAATTGTATAAATTTAAAAAAGCAGTATTATCAATTAATATCATTAGAAATACTATCCATATTATTATACAGGGCTAAAAGTTCGACGGATTTTTGTTTTATATCAAACCCCCTCTTAGCAAGCACTTCGATATCACTACCAAACTGATTGCTTACTGGATTTATATATTCAAACGCTTTAATCCATCCTTCAATGTTATTTAAGTCTTTAAAATCAATTAAGTTTACACCCAGATCAACTTCTTTTGATATCTTAGAGGATATTATAGACTTTAAACCAATTGCTTGACTTTCCACCAACACCACTGGAAATCCTTCATGTAATGATGGCATTAACATGACATCAGCACCAGCCATTAAGTTTGGTATATCATCTCTAATACCTAATAAATACACATTTTTATCTAAAGTGTAATCTTGTATCATTTGCCTAATAGGGTTCTCTAAAGGACCTTGACCTACAATCAAAAATGTAAAAGAAATATCTTGCTCCTTTAATTTTCTAGCAATTTCTAACGAAAATCTATGGTTCTTTACCTCACTTAACCGGCCAACTTGAATAATTTTCAATCCTTGAATATCATGTTTAATGCTTTTCCAATAATTTTTATTTTTTTCTGCTATTTGTCTATATAATTTTAAATCAATAGCATTATTTAATAACCAAACATTTTCTGTTGTCCCAAATAAATATTCCGCTGCTTCTTTACCACAAGCTATTTTTTTTGTTGATAATCTTTTATTTAAATATACTGCAAATTTTTCATATAAAAAAGCTAGAACTCCAAATTTACCATTACTCGTATTATGCGAATGTGAAATTCGATGCTGAATACCAGCCCTTTTTGCTGCTAACAGATGAAAAGCATTACTTAGCAACATATGTGCATGTACAATTCGATATTCAGAATGTTGCTTTAAAAAACTGGTTAGCTTAAACATACGTTCAATTGGATTCTCGGCAAGAATTGGAAAAATTCTGCCACCCAATTCTTGAATTTCATCATCATAATCACCTTGTTGAGTCGTAAATTTAATAAAGTCAAATTG
This sequence comes from Acinetobacter sp. AM, assembly GCF_003105055.1. Taxonomy (NCBI): domain Bacteria; kingdom Pseudomonadati; phylum Pseudomonadota; class Gammaproteobacteria; order Moraxellales; family Moraxellaceae; genus Acinetobacter; species Acinetobacter sp. AM. Next base: position 1,929 of record NZ_QETG01000044.1, read on the forward strand.
AACTTGGGTACGATCAATATGACGATATAGATTCATAAGCATAGTTTCTGCACCAGCACGATCCATTTGACCAACTATATGTAAAACTCTAATCACTAAAGATTCCTACCCATACATTTTTAAAATTTTCGGTATTAAACTGATTTGCATTCCTGACAGGAGTTTTATATATTCAGGATTTTGCTATTGTTATATTGCAGCTGCAAAACCAGTCTCTTTATGTTCAAATTCAACAACAGTTCAATATTTATTCGAGCTATTTAATGCTAGTTTTTATTAGAAATCCTTATTATCCAGTATTAAAAATGATGTTCTATCGAATAATCGACCAGCTAAAACATCAACGATTCAAGAAAACTCTAGAATGAATCTAAGCTTATCAATTTAAGTATCCGTTACTACTAAAATATCACTTTATCTTTGATTTTAAATAACTTTTAATCAATTTCTTATGCGTTTTTTCGATACCTAAACCATATATTAGCGAAATTACTACTAAAGTTTCTAACACAAAAACGGTCAAAAATCCAACAAAACCACGTAAAACAACAAATTCAGCTATCACCTTGAGGGCTAAAATAATTGCACCAGTCGTAATCATTATATTAACTAAAACATTCCTTAAAAATTGAGATAGATCAAAATCAGTGATCAGTTTTTTTACTATCCATAAGTTTAAAAATGATGCTAATGCAGTATTAATGACATAAATAATATAAGCATAATAATAATTAAAACCAAATTTAAATAAGACATAAACCAATGGAACGGATAACAGAATAAGAGTACCAGTTAAAATACTAAATTTTTTCAAATTACCAGTAGCATGAATTAACATAACAATTGGATAAAAAATCACCTCAATTAAACTAGAAATTAGTACAAAAATAGTAATGACTTTAGTATAAGCAGGTGGAGATCCCAGCCAAAATTTTAGAATATAATCAATATTAAATATAATAGGAGCACAAAATATCAACATAAAATAATAAGAATATTTTGCCGAGTAAAATGTTAACATATTCATTCTATCAACATCATAATCAGCATAGCTACGCATTAATTGAGGTTTAACAGCAACCGATAGATTACTAGATAAGCTATATAAAGCTGCATTAATTTGATAACTTATCTTTATACTTGCCACTGCTATCAAACCAAAAAAGTTATTCATCAAGAGCATTATTCCCTCGACTTTAAAAACCACACAAAAATTTAAATACAATTCCCAACCAATAAAATTTATTATTTTTTTTAAAAAATCATTATCTATATAAAATTTAATCCTTGCTTCAACAATATTTAATTGACTATAAATTACATAAGTTAATCTTGTCAAAAATACTATACAAACAAAACCTGACGCATAATATAAAAGCTTATCATGAGTAAAAAATATTAAAACATAAGCCAATAGTAACTTCAAAGTTACATCAAGTATAGAAATCAAAGCATATATTCCAAATTTCTCTTTCGCCATTAATATGGATTCAAATGGAATAGTAATAACCAAAATAAATAGCGATATTATTGATAAATGAAAAACTTGCATGGAAATATTTATTTTTTCAGCAGGTAACTTAACAAATGAACCAATTATATAAGCACCAAAAATTTCAATTAATATGCAAAAAAATAATGCAATTAAAATATGTAGAAAAAATGCTGTAGAAAATATTTTTTGAATATAAGGTGTAGTACCTTTCCCCATCTCTATATTTAAGAACCGATTTGTTGCATTTGATAATGCAGCCTGAAAACATGAAATTAATGCAATAACTCCTGCTATTGTCCCATAAAGACCAAAATCCTCTACTCCAAGATTATTTAATAATATTCTAGTTGAATATAAGTTCAGAACAACCGTAACCAAAAGCCTAATATACAAAGCCAATGTATTATTTAAAATTTTTTTATTTTTAGACATAATTTTAAATCAACTTTTAAATATTCAAACATATAAAAAATTGCTTTATTTAATTTTTGCAAAACCAAATAAACTGGCCTATGATTTCGAAAATTTTTTTATTTTAATATGCTTGCCTGTGAATTCCTTATATGACCTTACCAGCATTGAATTCATAATTAATCGATGGTTGAGTAAATTTTACACCATTTTATCTAATGTATTTTTAATTATATTAAAGAAATCATACAATCAATAAAGTGCTGTCACTAAATACAATACTGTAATTATTGTAGATTAGAGAATTTCAATCCTTTTTCATCATATCCTGCTTGTATCACATATACAAATACTACGTCATGTTGATGCCACGTTTATACTCTTGGAATGTAGTTCGCTTGCACTATCGTAAAAAATTATAATTGCACTGTATAATTTGATGTATTAGTATATTTATTAAACAATCTCAATCACTCCCCAAAGATTGAAATATATTTATAATTTACAATAGTTTATAGGGGTACAGAGTGAAATTACTACAATATATTGGCCTTTTAGGGTTCACACTCAGCACTGTCGGTTGTGCTCTAGCACCAGGCCTTCAAACTTACAATTTACCTGAACAAGGTGTCTATCAAACTGAACTTGGTAGTACAGTGCATGTCATTCAACTCAACCAAAATACTTTACGTGACTTAAATCAAACTTCAAACAACGATCTACAAGATTATTCTAGCTTATTTCGCCACTCCCAACTCTCATACAAGTTGAGTCCAGGCGATATTCTATCCATTTACTTGTGGGCTTATCCTGAAATTACACCTGCAGCGAGTAATGTTTCCAGCGAACAATCGGTTCAAGCCAATGGTTATCAAATTGATCAAAGCGGCTATATTCAATTTCCCATGATTGGGCGCTATAAAGCTGCTGGAAAATCACTCCCTCAAGTGAATCAAGAGTTGCGTAGTCAACTCTCTGGTTATTTAAAAACACCTGATGTGATTGCGCGTGTCTTGTCTTATCAAGGCCAGCGTTATTCAGTCCAAGGCAATGTAATGAGAGGTGGGCAGTTCTTTCTGAGTGATCAGCCCGTCAGTGTCTATACCGCTCTTAGTATGGCTGGTGGGATTAATACACAATATGGCGATAACACCTCTATCACGTTGGTACGCCAAAGGCGAACTTACAAGTTGAATAGTATACAACTCGAAAAATCTGGTTATTCATTACATAATTTGCTTATCCAACCCAATGATACACTCTATGTAAATTCTAAAGAGGATCAGAAAATTTATGTCATGGGTGAATCTGGCAGGAATCAATCTTTGCCCATGCGTGATCAAGGCATGACCCTAAGTGATGTTCTGGGAGAAAGCCTAGGCATTGATTCAAATACTGCAAGTGCAAAACGAATTTATGTACTCCGTAGTGACCCGAAGCAGCAACAAACTGAACTGTATCATATGAATTTAATGAGTCTTGGTGATTTCGGTTTAGCCAATCAATTTAGAATGCGTAGTAATGATATTGTTTATGTTGACTCTACAGGCTTAGCCCGTTGGCAACGTATCATTACCCAAATTTTACCGTTCTCTAATGCTTTGTATAATATTGATCGATTGGGAACTAACTAATACATATTCAAAATATTCTTATTATGGGCTGTATTGGAAATATTTGTCCTTGTCCGATGGCAAAATACGTTTCCAAGCAGAAATTTCTTCAATTGCATATTGGACAAGCATAGCCGTTTCCCAAAGGAAAAATATTTCGTTTGGGTTCCTGATAAGGTAAAAATATTTCCAATCCTTACCAGCGTGAACGAGCCGTTTTTGATGACACCGGTCAACTTATACAAACCTGTATAAGTGACTGAAAACAATAAATTTAACCCATAGATAATAAAATTATGAGCCAAAATACCAATAAAGTAGAAACAAGTGATTTAAAAGAACTATTTTTTTCACTCATCGCTCAATGGAAACTGATTGCGTTATGCACCATCTTTAGCTTGGGGTGTGCACTGCTTTATTTAAGAGCTACACCTAACACTTATGCAGTGAGCGCTTTAATTCAGGTGGAAGACAGTAAAGGGGCTGGTACCGCTGCCTTACTCGGTGATTTATCATCCATGGTAGATCAAAACTCACCGGCTCAAGCTGAAATCGAGATTCTAAAATCGCACTTAGTACTCGGAAATGTAATTCAACATCTCAACCTAGACTTACAAGTCTCTGGCACAGAAAACTCATTTTTCGACCGTTTACTCTCTCCACACATTTATAAAACCCAGTACAGCACTCAATCTGTCCTGTTTAAAGATAACGAAAAAGCATTCGAAATAACACAATTTAAAGCCCCAGAAAACTACGAAGATCAAAGCCTTGAACTTCGCTTCACAGATCATCAATTCAGTTTAACAGATCCCAAAACTGAGCAAGTCTTGCTTACAGCCAAGGTCAATCAACCGAATAGCATTCGTACTGCTGATGGCGTGTGGAATATTACGATTCACACTCAAGATCAACTCAATGATACCTATCTCATTCAGAAACAATCTTTACCTGCCGCAATAGATAATATCCTCACCAATTACTCAGTTGCAGAAAAAGGCAGGCTCACTGGTATTCTAGGACTCAACTATCAAGGCACAGATAAAGAGCATATTATCAAAGTACTGAATGCCATTTTAGTCTCATATAGCCAACAAAATATTGAACGTCGTTCTGCAGAAACCGCACAGACACTGAAGTTCTTAGATGAGCAACTACCTGAGCTAAAACAACAACTTGATGTTGCAGAACGTGAATTTAACAAATTCCGGGAAGAATACAATACGGTTGATGTTACCAGAGAGTCTGAGCTTTATCTTACACAAAGTATTAACCTTGAAACTCAGAAAATCGCCCTACAACAAACACGTGCTGAATTGGCACAGAAGTACACAGCAGCACACCCTGAAATGAAACAAGTTAATGCTCAACTTGAAGCAATTAACAATAAAATTAATGAACTCAATACAACACTTAAACAATTACCCGACTTGCAACGCCGCTATTTACAGTTGTACCGTGAAGTCGAAGTTAAACAACAACTCTATACCAACTTATTAAATTCTTACCAACAACTGCGTATTTCCAAAGCAGGTGAAATTGGCAATGTTCGTATTGTCGATACTGCAATCAAACCAATTAAACCGATTTCACCTAAAAAATTACAGATTTTAGTTTTATCTATTTTCTTAGGTGCTTTCTTCGGTACACTTTTAGCCTTTCTACGCAACTTGCTACGTACAGGCATTAAAGATGCAGCTCAAATTGAAAATGTATTAAATCTGCCTGTGTATGCAACTGTTCCGCATTCACCTATACAAGAAAGCCATAGTAAACTGCTTGAAAAGAAGAAACATATTCCTATTCTTGCAGTTAAAAATAGTGATGATATTGCGATTGAAAGCTTACGCAGCATGCGTACCGCTATTCAATTTGCGCTCAATCATGCACCTAACAATATAATTATGATTTCTAGTCCAGCACCAGAACTAGGTAAATCCTTTATTGCCACTAACCTCGCAGTTATTCTAGCGCAAACCAATAAGCGTATATTGTTGATTGATGCTAACCTGCGTCGTGGACATTTACACCAATATTTCAATCAAGATAATCAAGCAGGTTTAGCAGACTTTTTAAAAGGTCAGCAGCCTCTTGAAAAGATTATCAAACATACAGAAGTTGAAAATCTATCGTTCATTACATGTGGTGAAAGCCCAGCAAATCCTTCAGAGTTATTAAGCATGGAGGGCTTTAAAAATCTACTCGAACAGCTCTCTGGTCAATTCGATCATATTATTATCGATACACCACCTATTTTGGCGGTGACCGACAGTATTATCATTTCACAATATGCAGGTGTGAATCTTGTGATTGCACGTTATGCAAAAACCCAAATGAAAGAGTTAGATCTTGTTATTCATCGGTTTGAACAAGCCAATACCAAAATTACGGGGATTATCATCAACGATATTCAACGTACTGTAGATTCACATTATGGCTATAACTATGCTTATGATTATAAGAGCTCGAAAAAAGTTTAATTTATTTTCAAAATCCATTCATAGAAAGAACGAGTATCATGCTCGTTCTTTCTCACTTATATAATCAAATCAAGTGCAACATAATAATCGAATAAAGTTGGATAGATCCTCCATCCCCCTAACCTCTTCTAATGCTCATTTATGCAGAATATTAAACGATCCTCAATCAATATGAGAATCAATTAAGCCACTTTACCTGTGACTAAAATTTTAGTCATGCGTATTGCCTAATAAAGCTTTCAGTAAACCCTGAGTCGAAGCATCAAACTGTGCAATATCCGTTTGCTGACCATTCAGTACTGGCAATAACTGATTGGCAATTTCTTTGCCTTTTTCCACGCCCCATTGATCAAAGGGATTAATATTCCAAATCACCGATTGCACAAACACTTTATGTTCATAGAGTGCAATGAGCATACCTAAAGTTTTTGGATTCAACTCATTCACCAATATTGTTGTGCTTGGCTGATTTCCCTCATATTTTTTATATTCAGGTAGATTTTCTACCTCATTCTCACACAATGCTTGATTACCAAAAGCCAGTAATCTTGATTGTGCCAAACAGTTGGATAGTGCCAAATGATGTTGCTCAATAAGAGCCTCGGCATTTTCCACATAAGTGAATTGCTTGGCATTATAACGCTGTACGGGTGCGATAAAATCGCAACTCACCGCATGTGTACCTTGATGTAACAACTGATAAAACGCATGCTGTGCATTCGGACCCACCTCTCCCCACACAATCGGGCAAGTCGAGGATTCAACTTTTTGATGATCACGTTGTAAAGACTTACCGTTAGATTCCATCTCAAGTTGCTGTAAATACGCAGCAAAATATTTCAATCGACCATCATAAGGCAGAACGGCATGGGTTTGCATATTCAGATAGTTGGTATTCCACACCCCCAATAAGCCCATTAGCACAGGAATGTTTTGCTCAAACGGTGCATTTTGAAAATGCTGATCCACCAAATGTGCACCTGACAACAATGCTTTAAAGCCGTCAACCCCAATTTGCAAAGCAATGGGTAATCCAATGCAAGACCAAAGTGAATAACGCCCCCCGACCCAGTCCCATAATAAGAACTGATGATCAGGATGAATCCCCCAAGCCGTCATTTTTTCAGGTTTAGTCGACACGCCAATAAAATGACTTTTTAGAACACAATCACGTTGCCCTAAACTTTTCTCCAGCCATTGGCGCACAGTTTCCGCATTCGATAAGGTATCAATCGTTCCAAATGATTTGGAGGAAATAATAAACAAGGTGGTTTCAGGTCTTAGCTGATGCAAGAGCTCTGAAAGCTGGCTGCCATCCATCGTCGAAACAAAATGTACATTTAAGGGTTTCGCTGTTTGGACTTTAAAATCAGATAAGGCATGAGAAACCATCAAAGGACCCAAATCTGAGCCACCTACCCCAATGTTTACCACATCTTGAATGACTTCACCCGTCACGCCACGATATTGCCCCGCATGAATTTTTTCGACCAAATTAAACATCCGATCTAATTGTTCATGCACTTGCTGAGATAATTCTGGGAAAACTTCAGAATCTTGAGGCAAGCGCAAAGCCCAATGCATCGCTGCACGTTGCTCTGTGTAATTAATGGCCTCAACGGAGAATAACCGACTGATCCAAGCTTTTAATTGTTTTGCTTCTGCTAATAAGAACAATGCCTTTATCACAGGCAAATTGACACGGTGCTTACTAAAATCGAAAAGTAAATCTTCACAACGCAGACTGAAGTTTTCAAAGCGTTGTGCTTGTTCTGCAAAAAGCTGGTTCAAATGAATCGACTGCATTTCTTCCGCTAACTGATGTAGTTTTTGTTCAGTAGAAGGAAATGCTTGCTTAGGAAAATTTTCGATATTTTCTCTCATATTCGACCAACTCCCTCATATGCAAAACCCTGCGCTTTGACATATAGAGGATCATAAATATTACGTCCATCTAGAATAAGTGGATGACGCATCAATTGCTGTAGTTTTTTATAATCAGGGCTAGAGTATTGCTTCCATGCGGTGATCACACATAAGGCATCCGCACCTTGAACTGCATCATAAGCATCTGTACACAAAGTTAAATCTTCACGATGACCATACTGTTGATATATTTCTTTCAGCGCTTGTGGATCATGAAGTTTAACCTTTGCACCTTGTGCCCAGAGTGCATTCAGCATGGCATGAATTGGGGAATTATGAATACTTGACGTATTTTCTTTGAATGATGCTCCCCAAATTGCAACAATTTTATTTTTTAAATCCGAATGGTAATAATTCCAGAGTTTACGAAATAAAATTTCTTTTTGCTGCTCATTGATCTCCAAGACTTGCTGCAACAGACGGCTTTTTGCACCACTTTTTGAAACTTCACTGGATAATGTCAAAATATCGTGAGAAAAATTTTCGCCACCAAAACCGGCTCCAGGTGCTAAATAAGCCGAGCCTATTCGCGTATCTGCCCCCATCCCCTGTTTAACATTGGCAATATCAATACCTAATTTTTCAGCCACCATTGCCAAATCATTGATATAACTGATCCGAGTCGCCAACATGCCTGAAATACTCAGTTTAGTAAATTCTGCATCTAGAATCGGCATGAACAAATATTGATTAGTTGTACTAAATATCGGTCGTAATAATTCTTCAACCAAAGTTTTAGCTTGTTCTTCTTCCACCCCCACAATGATCTGCTTCAGATGAAGTACACTATTGATGGCATTACCTTCTTGAATCACATCAGGTAAATAAACCCAATAATCTTGAGGCGAAATCTCACTAAGCTTGTTCGTACCATTTAATCCAAAAGTTGCAGCATTGATCATCAATCTTGGATGAATAATCGGTTTCATAGCCAATGCTTTAAGGGCCTGAACCGCGAATCCAATCTCAGTTGGGCTATAACAAAAGAAATAAACATCTACATCTAAAGGAAGTTCAACGACAGAACAATAAAGAAGATGCCCAAGTTTATGCTGTCGATTAAGACGAAAATTGACATCTTCATCTAAATACTGAACCCTTTTCTGATGGGAATGCTCATTATTTTTATGACTGCACCAATACACTTGATTGCCATATTCGGATAACAATACTGCCATGACACCAGCATTCAGTGTCGCACCTAATATCGCAACTTTCATGATTCACCTACAAAGCTTATTTTTATTCGACATTCAATTCGGCAATCAACTGCTTAAATTCATGTCCTAATTTTGGATGAGCAATGCCATAGTGTAAAACTGCCTTTAAGTAGCCAAGTTTGCTTCCACAGTCAAAAGTTTCCCCTTTCATGCGATAGGCTTCAACAACATCAGTGGTCTGCAACATGGCAATCGCATCTGTTAACTGGATTTCATTGCCTGCCCCTTTGGGGGTCTGCTCTAAGAGCTGCATAATTTTTGCAGGCAGAATATAACGACCCACCACAGATAAATTCGATGGCGCAGTTCCAACCGCAGGTTTTTCTACAATGCCCTGCATGGCAATACTTTCACCTTCTGCAGGAGATTTAGCTACATCCACAATACCATATTGATCCACCATGTGATCAGGAACTGCTTCAACCATAATTTGTGCAGCTTGTGCAGTTTCATAACGCTGAATCATGCAGGCAAGATCATTTTGATCCGATTTTTCTTTGACCAAAACGTCTGGCAATAAAACTGCAAAATCATCATTACCAATAATACTCTTGGCACACAGCACAGCATGACCCAAACCTAACGGTTGCGGTTGGCGTACACTTACAACACTGACGTGCGCAGGTAACATTTCAGTAATTTCTTTTAGAAGATCGGTTTTATTTTTTTGTGCCAATGTTGTTTCAAGTTCAAAATTTCGGTCGAAATAGTTTTCGATCGGTGCTTTAGATGCATGGGTCACTAAAATAATTTGTTCAATCCCAGCTTGAACCGCTTCACGCACCACATATTCAATTGCAGGACGGTCAACCACCGTGACCATTTCTTTAGGAATTGACTTACTTGCAGGTAAAAAACGCGTACCTAAACCAGCAACAGGTAAGATTGCTTTTTTAATCATGAAATTGAACTCGAATCATTACTAAATTTAAGACTTAACTTGATCTTCAGATTTTTTTGGTGCGTTACCTTGAAATAAAGAGGGGCCAACATGACCAGGGGCATTAATCCCTTCACGCTTTGCCATCACTGCAACCGTTCTAAACATAATTTTAAAATCGACTAAGGTGTTATGGTGATCGACATACCATACATCACACTTAAATCGTTCTTCATAATCTAACTCATTACGCCCACTGACTTGTGCAAGCCCAGTCATACCCGGTCGAACTTCTAAGCGACGTGCTTGTTCTGGTGAATAAAGCTCTACAAAGTCTTTCAACATTGGTCGTGGACCGACAACGCTCATGTCACCCTTTAATACATTAATGAGTTGTGGCATTTCATCTAAAGAAGTTGAACGTAATTTTTGCCCAAATGGGGTAATGCGTTTTTCATCGGGCAGTAAATTGCCATCCCGATCATACGCATCTTTCATAGAGCGAAATTTAATCATTTTAAAAAGTTTGCCATTTTTACCAGGACGTTCTTGGCAAAAAAAGATTGGTGACCCCAAATTTTTTCGTACTTTATAACTAACAATGAGGAAAATTGGAGACAATAATGTTAGTGCAATTAATGATATAACGATATCAACCAGTCTTTTCATTGCTATCTTACTCTGTTTTTTCAACTTTCTTACGTAGAAACGTATTATAAATTTTACCTAGCAGATTCGCTGGCATAAGTCTAAATGTAGACCGTACAATGAAGTACATATTAGCATAAAACGGTGACTGTATTTTTAGTTGTTTTTTTAAATCTAGTAACTGTTTTTCACTTTTAATATATTGGAAACCTTTGCGACGTCCATGCATGCCGTTATCTATTCGGGCATAAACAAGCACATCTGGCAAATTACTAATTTGGTAGCCTTTTGCAATAACTCTTAAGAACAAGTTGTAATCTTCCATCCAATAATGATGTTGATAACCGCCTACGCCCAGAATTTTAGATTTACGATAAGCAATCGTCATATTATTAAATGGACTTTGTCTTTGAGCATAATTTATTAAGTCTTCGTTGCTTAAAGGCACTTCGCGTTTCCCTGAAGGGTTCGAAATGTCTTCTGCAAACTCTAAAATTTGACCGCCAACAATGACAACCTCTTGATGCTGTTCTAGAAAGTTAACTTGTTTTTCGAATCGATCTGATACGTAAATATCATCTGTATCAACAATACAGACCACTTCATAATTACATGCTTGTAAACCGATGTTTTTTGCCTTCCCTGTGCCAACGTTTTCAGGCAATTTAATGATCTGTAACACATCACCTAATTTAGCTTTCCACATTGCAATAATGCGGTCTAAATCGGATGTCAAAGGGCCATCTTCTACCAAAATAATTTCGGTCGGCTTAAGTGTTTGTTTGTCCCAGATACTTTGCATACATGCGTCAAAATGAGCAGGATTTTCTTTATGGTAAATAGAACTTAAGGCTGAAAACATAAACTTATCCTTTAAATACCTTATCAATCCACATTTGCAATATTTGCTCAGGTTGGTAGTTTGCGGCATTTAATAAAGAATTTTGCGAAAATTTCTGTAATAAATCTGGGGATGATGCCAATTTCAAGATTGCATCAGCAAGCTTTTGGACATTTTGATCTTCAACCAAAAGGCCATTTTTATTTGATGAAATAACATCACTTGGTCCATAAGGACAATTATACGAAACTATTGGCAATCCAAAACTCTGTGCTTCGATGAGTACCATCGGCAGTCCCTCATACTTAGAGGACATCACAAAGAAAGCTGACTGCTCGTAAACTTTTTGTACGTTTGAAGTAACACCCTTCAGAAAAACGTTTTGAAGCGAATTCTGTTCAATATAATCAGTTAAACGCTGTAAATGCTCCCCTTCACCATAAATGTTCAATTTCCAATCTGGAATTAAGTTATAAATTTCTTTCCAAGCTTTTAACAAGTGAATATAGTTTTTCTGATCAGTTAAACGTCCAATCGTTACGATCTCTTTACTCTCATTATTTCTATGTTCGTAAACTGGAAAGGGGGAGAAATTAGGGATGACAAAAACATTAGAATGAAACTGGTCAAATTCAACTTTATCATTTTGGGTCAGCGTTACCACTTGATCAATTTTTCGATATAGCAGTTTACTTAAAATTTGTATTTTTTGAGGACGACTGACAAAAGAAACATGTTCTAGAATCACTAATTTCTTTATATTTGGAACAAAAGCACATAAAAGTGACAGTTTCCCCATATTATGGACAATTACTATATCGTAAGCAGAAGCAGAAATATGCATCTTAAGCTTTTTGTAAAACTGAAATAAGTTACCAGTCAAAGCCATTACATCTACATTATCAGCAACTGGATAAGCCGTATTATTTTTAACGGACTCTCTATTCAAAAGAGTAATATCATAATCAGAGCTTACCGCCATCTTGTTTGCTAACTCAATAGCCACACGCTCAGAACCAGATTTATTTTTTAAAGAGTTAATTATAAAAAGAACTTTCATGAAAATTATCCCTTTAAAAGTAATTTAGAAAATATACGTTTATACAAATATTGAGTTTGAAATCTAGACTTACAAATTGACATAATTAAAAATATAAACATTTTAAAAAATTTTTTATGCCCTTTAGCCATAAAAGCTTTTTGTAAAAGAATATTCGATTTATCAAAATTTTCTCTGTATCCAGAGTATTTGTTTAAATATTCTTGTACATTAAGTGAGGTAAAATTATCTTGACCTGTGGTGACTCTCATTTCATAAAGTTCAACTACATAATTTGACATTAATCTTTGATTAAAACCGATTGTAGAGGTCGTATTACCATCACGAATACGTACAGAATATTCAAAACTATTCAAATTAGTAAAAAGTAAGCCTAAAGAGTGCATTCTTAATAAGAAATCATAATCCTCAGCTCCAGGAACTTCTCTATAGCCATTCAACTGATTATAAACTTTACGCTTGGCTAACCAAATATGAAGGACTGGCGAAGCATACTTAATTGTTTTATTAATTATTTTATCTTTAATAGGCATTTCTTGTTTGCCAATAATAATATTATTAGGATCTATAGTATTTACGTGACTACCAACTAAATAGTATTGCGGATTTTTGATTAAAAAATCTAATTGTTTTTCCAATCTTTCTGGAGCGCTAACATCATCACCATCCATTCTAGCAATAAAATCACCTTTCGCTTGTTCTAAAGCAAAATTTAATGTTTTTACAATTTTTGAATTTTTCTCATTTTTAAAAAGCTTAATTCTCGAATCAATCTTTACTAACTCAGCAACTACATTGTAAGTTCCATCAGTCGAACAATCATCAACTACAATAATTTCAATATTTTTATATGTTTGATTACAAATGGATAATACAGCCTCCTGAACAAAAGCTTCCACATTGTAAACTGGTATAAGAATACTGATTAAAGGTAAATTAGATGACATTTTTTTTACCACTCAAAGCTAAAATAGAAGCAATAGTTAAAG
>NZ_QETG01000045.1:0-12300 GCF_003105055.1 Acinetobacter sp. AM
AGTTGAAAATGCCTTTGCGAGGTTAAAACATTTTCGAGCGATTGCAACCCGATTTGATAAGCTGGCACGAAATTATCAGTCTATGATTTACATTGCTTGTATGTTCATTTGGTGTAAAGCCAAATAAGGACACGCCCTAATGTATCGCTATATGTAAAATAATTTAGTTTCCATCAAACGAGCAAAATATACTTTATACAAAACTTAAAAAAAATAGCCCCATATCAAGGAGCTATTTTACGCAAATTATCTTCTATGAAATATTGCTATTCAAAATGATAAAGCCAATCATAAGATTGGCTTTCATCTTGTTAATCCTTAAGCCATTAATGCTTCAATATCTGCAATCGATTTTACAACGCCTTTGGTTAAAACCAGTGGCCCATTGGCAGTCGCAACGACATCATCTTCAATACGAATACCAATCCCACGCCATTTTGCATCCACTGTTTCATCATCTGGCGCAATATAAAGACCTGGTTCAATCGTTACAACCATCCCTTCTTCATAAGGACGCCATTCACCAGCTTGTTTGTATGCGCCAACGTCATGCACATCCATGCCTAACCAGTGTCCCGTGCCATGCATATAAAACTGATGATAAGCTTCGGTTTTAATAATCTGTTCAATATCACCCTGCATAATACCAAGTGACAATAAGCCTTCTACCAAAATACGCACTGCAACATGATGTGGCTCTTTATAGGAGTTGCCAATTTTGACCGCCTCAATTGCTGCAAGCTGTGCGTTTAATACAATTTCATATAACGCTTTTTGCTCAGGGCTAAACTTGCCATTTACAGGGAAAGTACGGGTAATGTCGGACGCATACAGCTCATATTCACAAGCAGCATCAATCAGAACCAAATCACCATCTTTTAATTCTTGATTATTTTCCACATAGTGCAAAATACAGGCATTGGCACCCCCACCCACAATACTGTTATAGGCTGGTACGCAACCTTGTTGCCCAAATACATAATTCAGCTCGGCTTCCAATGCATATTCCATCATGCCCACATGCACAGTTTGCATGGCACGAGTATGGGCTTTTGCACTAATGTTCGATGCAATTTGCATCAATTCAATTTCTTGTGGTGTTTTAAATAAACGGATTTCATCTAAGATACGATCCAGTTGAATCACTTGTGCTGGCGATTCATTGCCACGGCGTTGTTGTGCATCTGCCTGCTGAATCCATTTGCTGACACGGACATCAAACTCAGAACTGTGTCCAATCCGATAGAATAATTTCTGTTTATTCAGTAATTTCTCAATGATTTCTTCATCAAGTAAATCAATCGCATAAGCTTCATCGGCTTCATAATCATCAATTGCACCGTCAATTCCTGCACGGTAGCCATTCCAGATTTCCATCTCACGATTACGTTCACGGCAGAACAAGCTATAGGTATAGCCTTCATCTAAAGATTCATACGTTTCAATCACAGCAACCGCTTCTGGTTCTGCAAACCCCGTCAAATAGAAAAAACTACTGTCCGCTCGAAATTTATAGTCTGCATCCCGATTACGAATGGCCACTGGGCTGGTGGCAATAATCGCGATACTGTGTGGTCCCATTTCCTCTGCGAGGCGGTCACGACGTTCCTTAAAATCTACTTGAGTCAGTTTTTTCATTGAATGTTCTTCGGTCTTGTTGAATAAAGAATAGGGTTGCTGTGTTTGCGATCTTAAAGCAAAAAATCGACCAAAATTAACTTGGTCGATGTGGTGTAAACATTTCTACAACACTGTTGTCAGTACTCGTTTTATTCTGCTGCATTTTGGCATGAAAGTTTTGCAACAATGAACTTTCATCTACCGCTACTTTCGTGCGACCTAAAGCCAAGCTCACAGGAATCAAGCGTACAAACTCATACAGTTCTAGATAACTGTCCTCACCTTCTTCGTCATTGTCAGATTCTTCAAATTCAACGGCAGCCACATCTTGTAAATGCTCAATCAGCTCCATTTCATCGGCACGAATATGACCTGATGCTAAACCAAAACCCAATACTACACCTGCACACCAGTCTGCCAGTGCTTGCACGCGATCTACCAACACATGTTCATCATCTGGTAATAAAGGCAAGTAGTCTAATTCATCTTCCGAGAGTGCATGCGATACGTCTTCTGCTTCACCAGTAAGTACTGTTAAAGCCATATCACTTAATTCTGGAACATTAAGGGTCGCTAAAATTTGTTGCCACTCTTCACGCGTCGGTGATTCAGTCACACAAACTATACCTGTGAGTAACCCATGTAACTCACTTGGGCTTGAAATCTCTTCAATTTGTGAAAAATGTTGGTTCCATTCCGACCAACCTGAAATATCGTCTTGCATTCGTTTATCCAATCTCTATACTTCTTATATATTACCTTTGTTTGCAACACTGTGCGACTACGTTATGTTAGAAGAATTACAGCGTCTACAGGCGCATATTGGCGTTTTAAAATCCCGACTCACGCATTATGAAACTGAAAATAATGCATTAACTGAAGCCAGCGCAACAGCAGCTGAACAGCATCATGCCCAAGTTGTGCATAAAAACGGTATCATTACCAAAAAACAAGAAGAAATTGAGAACCTTACAGAGCAATTGACTGAAGTCCAGTCCCAATTTAAGCAACTGAATACCGATGCAACTGCTTTAGCAGACCGTTACAGCCGTTTGGAAAAAAGCTGTACCGATTTAAAAAATCGTTTTCAGGATATTTTAAGTGAACGTAATGAATTACGTGTCATTAAAGAAAAAATGCAGAATGAACAACGTCATGCGCAGCAAGAAATTCAAAGTTTGCAGCAGGAACGTGATAGATTGTTACAAAAAAATGAGTTGGCACGTACCAAAGTGGAAACGATTATTCAGCGCCTATCTATTTTAGGTACTGAACAAGACCAGCATGCACAAGAAATTCAACAATTGGCCCATCCCACCGAAGTAAATGAGGAAATGCAATCATGAGTGAACAAATTCCTGTTGAACTGCGTGTATTGGGACATAGCTTTCGTTTAGCCACCACAGAAGATAAAAAGCCAGAGTTAGAACGTGCTGCACAATTGCTGAATGACAAATATGATGAATTTCGACGTCAAGCACCGCGCATTGAACCCAGTAAACTGATTATTATGGTTGCTCTTGAGCTTATGCAAGAAGTGCTCGCAATGAATAAATCCTTACAGGAATATGCACATTGTGAACGTTTACTCAGCACCATTCTTGAAGATGTCAAAACGCTTACCTAGTTTCACGTTTATTTGCATAATCTCTCGACAAATAGCACTTAATTTTACAGTTCTTTGCCTACGATGATTTGCCAGTATGGGTTTATCCGTTATACTAGGCTTAACTCTGAGATGTTCGCCAGCGGGTCTATTCCCCTGCCGATACTTAAACTTATGGATTGCGTTCTGTATATTTAGAGTGTATGCCCGCCTTCGAGTGGGAAACCCGGCAAGTATACGTCGCGTCCACCTTGAACTCATCGGGTTCAGGGTAACGACACATGCAGCGGCATCATCGGAGTGCTTTATTTTATATAAGAATAATAGCTTATCCACAACAAACTCTTTCCCTTTAAAATCACTTCCAGTCGATGTATCGTCTAGATGCAGCATCCAGAAACATTATCCTCAGTTGCATATGTCTATTTGAATTTGCTTTTAACCATGCATAGCTGAGTTAGATTAAAAGTTAAAGTTTTCCTCAATCATTTAATTTCAAGCCAAAATTCGTGTATGAGGTCTGCCTACTTCTATAAATGTGTTTAGAGTAGCTCATGAACGTTCACCTCTTTCACTTACTTTGACAATACTTGGCGCCGAGTTCGCCACCATATAATTTAATGTGCAGTTTCTTTACCTTCGTCAAACTAAGAGCATAATAGCCAATCAATTTTCTAAGTCTTTCCGTCTATATTTTACTGTTTATTGCTGAATAAGCCCTTATAAATAGATTTTCGGCATAAACCCAGCATAAATACGAAGCACTTAAATCCAACAAGATCTTTATGGATTGATATAAAAAAAATTGTTATAGAATCTATTTAAACATATTAAATGTCTGACTATCTGATTAGTTTACACACCAATTCTTGTCTGCTATTTACATTTAATTTCTGATAAATATGTTGGACATGAGTTTTTATGGTCGACAAACTACAATTGAGTTTTTTGGAAATTTGAATGGCTTCCAAATTTGTAAATAATTCCTCCAAAACCACAATTTCTTTTTTGGTTAATTGATATTGATCCATGATTTTATCTTTGTTAATCATGTCGACATGATGATGAAAGTGATCGATAGATAATCTATGAAAGGCTTCAAATATTTTCTTTTCTTGCTGATTAAATTTGACTTTGCCCCATTCTCTAAAAATACTCAGACCAAAGATCGGTTGTCCATCGCGCTTTCTGAAGAAAAATTCAGCAGTATCTTCAACTTGCCAGCGCTGCATAAAGTTTAAAAATATTTCATTGGGTTGATGTTGCCCCAAAAGTACAATGTTCTGATCATCATGATAAAAATGCTGAAAGCTCACAGGATCATATTCAATTTTGCCATTTAAATATTCATCAATTGCACTTTTTGATATTCCACCTTGCTCAAAATCATAGGCATGTTGAATATTATCAATTTTATATGTTAGAAAACCATCAATATCGGAAGCGTGTTTGATTTGAGCAATAAAATTCTGGCTAAATTGCTGAATAAAATTATGATTAAACATAAATTTTCATCATCCTTTTGAAAATTTAATCTAATAAATAGAACAAAACTATTAGCTTCCTGCCAATAAATAAGGTGACCGATGTATAGTCAAAAATATTTATTTAGAATATTTTCTACGGTTTTAATATAGTTAATACACAAGTATATTAAAACCTAGAATCTCTCTCATCAATCACACATATTGATCTATTTTTCTCATTATTGAGAAATATGAATGGCTTGTTTATGTGTAAACAATAATAATCCACTTAAACCAAAAGAGTAACCTAACCCCGACATTTTCCAGCCGCCAAACTCGGCCGCGGGTGAAACATCAGAATGGCTATTAATCCAAACCGTACCTGTTTCAAGTCTGCTGGCAATTTCTTGTGCACGATCTAAATCTTTGCTCCAAACTGAACCACCTAAACCAAAAATACTCTTGTTGGCACGTTCAATCACATTATCAACATCACTAAATTTGATGATTGGTAAGACTGGACCAAACTGTTCTTCATCGACCAAAGGCATGCCTTCTGTGACGTTGGTCACTAACGTTGGTGGAATAAAATAACCATGTTCACTTACTTTTTTCGCCTCAGTGATAATCTGACCACCTTGTGCCACAGCATCCTCAATCATGCCTTTGACTTTATTATATTGCACATGATTTTGAATTGGACCAAATGTAGTCGTTGAATCTAATCCACTACCGACCACTTGCGCATTGGCGATTTGAGTTAGTTTCTGTGTAAGCGCATCATAAACATTTTCGTGTACATATAAGCGCTTTAATGCTGCGCAGGTTTGCCCCATATTCAAGAATGCAGAACCAAAGATTTTTTCGGCTGCAACATCGACATCGACATCATCTAATACAATCCCGACATCATTGCCGCCCAACTCAAGCACCACACTCTTTAAGGTATTTACCGAATGTTTTAGAATGCTTTGACCGGTACGCGTTGAACCTGTGAACGTCACTTTATCCACATCAGTATGTTCACTCAGTGCCTGACCTACATCGCCTTTACCTAAGACAATATTACACACACCTTTTGGCAAATGACGGTTAATAATTTCAACCAGTTTAATCGTGCTGAGTGGGGTAAATTCAGATGGTTTGTTCACCACGGTATTTTTGGTTTTCAGCGCAGGAAAGAAATGCCAGATTGCAATCATAAATGGCCAATTCCAAGGGGTAATTGAAGCCACAACACCCAACGGACGGTTATAAACCTTTATTGTCTTGCCACTCGGATCGGCAATGGTTTCGACTGGCACTTCCAAACTGGTTATGTATTCAATCCAATTTGCACCAGCTTCAACTTCAAATTGTGCCAAAGCTAACGGTTTACCCTGTTCAGTGGTAATCAACTGAGCAATTTCATTACTTTCTGCGCGAATATCTTGTGCAATTTTCAGAAAACTTTCATTAATCGTCTGATCAGTCACATGCTGCCATGTTTTAAATGCAGCACGCGCAGCTTGTACAGCTTGATCAACTTGTTCAACTGTTGCACTGTTCATCTCGACAATCGTTTGCTCTGTTGCAGGATTTAACACTGCAAAAGCTTCGCCCTGACCGACAACCGTTTCACCATTTAACAACATGTTACTATTCATCTGACTCATATCCATATTGATGTTCTTTTACATGAAGTTTATCGCTGATTATTATTCATAAACTCATCCTTTGGGATGATTTTAACGCAACTTAGCATAAAAACAATACACTTTATTTATTATTTTCACAAATTTGGTATCAGTATTTTTAAATGTAATTTTACATGTATTTAACAAAATAACAAAGTGGATCAGCTTTGTTATTGCTCAATTCAAATCATGACACCCTGATCACTGTTAGCTTTGATGTTCTTTAAAATATTGTTCAATCTTTTTATTGGGTAAAAACCAAAAAATTGCCAGCATTCCCAAAGTAAGTAATGTCAATTTTGTATTGATAAAACTGAGAAAAATGGATGTGCCGTAAAGTATTACAGAAATAAATAATTTATTGTCTTTACCTAGCAAGTTGGCAGCTAAGGAGTCCTCTCCCTCTGATTTGATAAGCGTTTTTTCCAACAAATGATAGGACAATGAACACATAAAAAGAATAAATGCATACAGCGCTGTCGGTATTTGGGCATAATTGCTATAAGAAGACCACCCTGTGGTCAAGGGAATCATGGTTAACCAAAACATTAAGTGTAAATTTATCCATAAAATTTTTCCATTAATGCTTTTCACCACTTGGAATAAATGATGATGATTATTCCAATAAATTCCGACATAAATGAAACTCAGGATATAACTAAAAATCAGATGTAATTCATCTTTTAGTGCTGATAAATCCTGACCTTCAGGAATTTTAAGCTCCAATAGCATGACCGTAATAATAATTGCAAAAATTCCATCACTGATTGTTTCTAATCGGAGTTTATTCATCTGTTACTCCTATTGCGGCTCAACAAATCGTTGTTTTGCAGCAAGATAAGACAAATACAACACAGGAATAATAAAGAAAGCAACACTCCAAAAATCTAAGTAAACATATAAAAATGCACCTAAAAATGCGCCAATTACAAAACCAATGACTATACTTAAGCTATGTTGTAACTTATGTTTGTTATCATCACTTTTTTTTCGCAGATAATTTGAAATATCAATCCCAAGCTGTGTAGTATTACCTGTCATCATCGTACTTGGGCTGATGTGTTTAATTAAGGTTTTACTTGAGGTATTTCGAATCGCTAACGCAATTAGGCCTAAACCACCTGTAATTGCCACTGTTACACTATCGGCATCTTTAAATGGTTCAAAATACAGTCCTGCAAGCATAAAACCTGTTAAAAAAATGGCTTCACCCAAAAACAAATAACTTAAAGTGATGTGTTTTTGCATGCTGCGGTCAATCCAATATTTGGTAATTACCACAGTTAAAATAAATAATGGGATTGCGCCAAGTTTAATCCAAATACCAGGCCCACCTTTGACCCATGCTGCGCCCGCCAAGACTAAGTTTCCTGTCACGTGTGCAGTAAAAAAACCAAATAATGCAATAAAACCAATGGTATCAATTGCACCACCTACAATGGTCAGTAAAATTGGATCTCGACAAATACTCCAAAACCCTTTAGTTTTAACCGTTTCTACATTTTCCATTTTTAAATCCTGAATAAATTAAATCATATAAAAATTGGGCTTTTTTATAATTTTCTCGATAGATATAAGTCAAAATCAATAAGATCGATGGAACAATAACCAGCGATGAAAGCGTAAACTTATATACGATCACAGCAACGACACATCTCAAAGTGAAACCAAACATAGTCAACAAGATTGAATATAAACGTTGATAAATCTGTGATTTTTTCTGTAGTAGGATTAGAGAAAAGTTTCCCCCATATCAAGCATAAGCTGTGTAATTGAACCTGTCATCACCATGGTCAGAGATCCTTTGATCCAATGAATACGATGCATGGCTTTTTGTATTACCATTGCCAAAACTAGCAACATACCAACAATAAAACTCATGACCGTATCGCAATTAGGACAAAGTAAATAAAAACTGAAAATACTGCGTCTAAACTAAAAAACACAAACATAAGCTTTGGAAGAAATGCATAGGAGTTTTAAAAATTGCTGATTAAACAATTTCATCAATAAAACTGTAATACAGAACATGGGCAAAGTAGCAAGTTTCACTCATGCACCAACGTGGCTATCTGAGACTAAATCCCCCAAAGTTACCTGTTACAGGTGTAGCAATAAAAACCCGCTGTGCCGACATAACCTGCATTAAAACTTAGAAGTTTTCCTAGATGAATTCACATCATTTATTCAAAAGCTTTTGTTTTTAACTCATTAAATT
The DNA here is from genome assembly GCF_003105055.1 of Acinetobacter sp. AM. Classification (NCBI taxonomy): domain Bacteria; kingdom Pseudomonadati; phylum Pseudomonadota; class Gammaproteobacteria; order Moraxellales; family Moraxellaceae; genus Acinetobacter; species Acinetobacter sp. AM. The sequence goes on from NZ_QETG01000045.1 coordinate 8,587, forward strand.
TTTAATCATAGGGATCAGTTGCTCACCAATCACCATACCCAATAAGCCACATAGTGCAACCAATGGAGGAGCTGGGGATTTCACATTGAGTAAGTAATACAGAACACCTACAAGCAGTCCTGCTGCCAAAGAAATAAGATACATTTTCATGAAAGACTCTCTAAAACCCACCCTATTTCAGGTGGGTTTTTTCAAATAGCATTTAGAAAGCAAAACATGAACAGCCTAACGCTCCCCAGAATGCTTTTTTATCTTTATCATTCACAGGAATATCAAGCATCCACGCATGTGAATGTGCATGCATACCGCAACTACTAGAACAAGCACATGAACCGCTTTGTAAAGGTTGTAAGGAAGGTGCATTACGGTTTTCAGACTTACGCTATTGCCCACCAAAGCGTTTGACTGGAGACCACTCAGGAGAAGCTGGTGGAAGTGGTGGATCTTCTTGTTTAAATTCAGCACCTGCATAAACGACTTTACCGTTCATAATTGTCATCACTGATTCGATAAACTGGATCTCATCGCCTTCAACAGCAAAGTAGTCATCAGAAAGTACGACTAAATCAGCATGCTCACCAGTTACTAATGCACCTTTTTGACTTTGTTCTCCTGAAAACCATGCAGAACCTTTCGTCCAAAGTTTTAACGCAGTCTGACGATCAAGCAAATCTTTCTCATCATAAAGCGGCAAACCACCCACTGTTTTTCCTGTTGTTAGCCAAGCTAAACACACCCACGGATTGTAAGATGCCACACGTGTTGCATCTGTACCCGCACCAACTGGAACCCCCAACTCAAGCATTTTTTTCACAGGTGGTGTATCTTTTGCAGCTTCTGTACCATAACGCTGTACAAAAATTTCACCTTGATATGCCATGCGATGCTGAATCGCGATCCCTCCCCCTAATGCACCAATTCGCTCTATATTTTTTTCAGATACTGTTTCAGCATGGTCAATAATAAAGCGGGTCTCGAATGGCTTTTTCCCATTTACACGCTCAAAGACATCTAATAAACGGGCAATGCTTTCATCATAAGTCGCATGGATTCGGAACGGCCATTTCTTATCAGATAAATGCTCGACAATAGCTTCTAGTTCACCTTCCATTTTTTCAGGCAAATCAGGACGTGGTTCATAGAAATCTTCAAAGTCGCCTGCTGACCAAGTCAGGTTTTCACCTGCACCGTTCATCATCAGCAATGAATCACCATCACCAGGAAAGGTCATTTCAGTCCATTTTTTATAATCTTCAAGTTCTGCTCCTGCATTTTGCGCAAATAAGTTATACGCAATACGAACTGTCATTTGATCTTTTTCATGAAGTTCGCGAATAACATCGTAATCTTCAGGATAGTTTTGACCTCCTCCCCCAGCATCAATTGCTGAAGTTAAACCTAAACGGTTTAGCTCACGCATAAAATGGCGTGTTGAATTAACTTGATCTTCTACAGGTAATTTTGGTGCTTTCCCCAAGGTTGAATACAGAATAGCGGCAGATGGCGTTGCAAGAAGCAATCCTGTTGGTTCACCTTTTTCATCTCGTTCAATTCTTCCACCCGGTGGATCTGGCGTATCTTTATTAAAACCAAGCACAGCTAGGGCAGCGCGATTCAGCATTGCACTGGCATATAAATGCAAAATAAATACAGGTGTGTCAGGTGCTGCTTTGTTAATTTCAGCTAAAGTTGGTAAACGCTTTTCAACAAATTGAAATTCTGTCCAGCCACCAACCACTCGTACCCATTGCGGTGCTGGTGTATTATCGGCTTGTTGTTTTAAGAGATTTAATGCATCAGTAATTGATGGAACACCTTCCCAGCGCAGTTCCATATTGTAATTTAAACCGCCACGAATAATATGCAAATGACTGTCATTTAAACCAGGAATCACACGACGACCATTCAAACTCACAATTTTTGTTGAATCTTTTGCCAACTTCATAATGCTGTGTTCATCGCCTATCGCCACAACTTTCCCATCGGCCATGGCTATGGCTTCTACTTCTGGCTTTTGAGGATCAAGTGTTGTTATTTTTCCATTCTTGAGAATCAGCTGTACATCGGTCATGATCTTCTCCATTTGTAGCTGAATTTATTTTTTTAAAACGCGCATATTGCATACCTCATTTTTAAAAATTTTATTTAGCTGGGACTGGCGCTAATACTTCATGTTGATTTTTTGTTCTTTCTGTAGCTTTATGCACCATGGTATACGCATAATCTACCCCCATGCCATATGCACCAGAGTGTTCTCGCACGATATCCATCACCGCGTCGTAAGTCTCACGTTTGGCCCAATCACGTTGCCATTCAAGTAAAACCTGTTACCAAGTCACAGGAATAACACCAGCTTGAATCATCCGTTGCATAGCATAATCATGTGCTTCTTTTGACGTACCACCTGAGGCATCAGCTACCATATAAATTTCATAATCGCCTTCTAGCATTGCGCCAAAAGAGAAAGTGATATTACAAACTTCAGTCCAAAGACCAGAAACAATTACTTTTTTACGACCATTTTTTGCTAGTGCATCACGTACTTTCTGATCATCCCAAGAGTTCATTGATGTACGCTCTAAAAGTGGAGCATTTGGGAAAACATCAAGTAATTCAGGGTATGTATGTCCAGAAAAACTCTCTGTCTCTACTGTTGTAATCGTTGTTGGAATATCAAAAACTTTTGCAGCTTTTGCTAAACCAACAACATTATTTTTTAAAGTTTGACGGTCAATTGACTGTACACCAAATGCCATTTGAGGTTGCTGATCAATAAAAATAATTTGACAATTGGTTGGAGAAAGCTGTTCTAAAAGTGACTTATTCATGTTTTGTATCACTACATATTTATATACGAATCCTTATAAAATCATAATTAGATGTAAGACACTACTCATAAAATTAGATACAGACTGTATCCCTCTAAGATACAATTATTGATACAAATATTGTATTCAGGTACTTTAACAATAATTAAAACGATCTCTCTAAAATTGAATGGATAAATTAGACTGTATAAATACTTTTATTAGTGTCGTTGAACATGGAAATTTCAGCAGTGCTTCACGTAATTTAGGTATCACTAGAGATCAAGTTGCAAAAAGAATTTGTTATTTAGAAACTATTTTTGATACTGTTTTATTTATTCGGAACACTCGAAACATGAGTTTGACCCATTCAGGAGAAAAATTTTACCAGCACTCTAAAATAATCATGAGTGAATTTGAATGGGCTACTAGTGATTTTACTTATGATCAGGAGTTTCCTGGAGGCGTATTAAGAATCAATGCCCCTCTTTCATTTCAACAAACTTATCTTTCAGAAATTATTTCAAACTTTATGACCCTTTATCCTCTTATTAAAATTGATTTATTTCTTTCGGATAAAGTTATAGATATTAATGAAGAAAACTATGATATTTCCCTAAGAATAAGTCAAAAAAATACGAATGAACCTCATGTCCATTTATTTAGTATCCATCACAAATACTTTTATGCAACTAAGAATTATTTTAAAAATCATGGCAAACCAAAAACATTAGAAGAGTTAAAGCAACACAATCTTTTATTATATTCACAAACCAAATTAAACAATAAAATTATTCTTACAAAGAATAGACAACTTGCATAACTCATAAACCGAACAATCATTTGCTGTAATTCTGCACCGACATTTTTTGATATTTCATGCATAATTTATGCATGAAATATATTG
>NZ_QETG01000046.1:0-11981 GCF_003105055.1 Acinetobacter sp. AM
TCACTGATACGGCAACGCTAGAAGGCAAGACAGATCATGACAATGATCCAAGCACACCAGACCAAGGTGGTTTAGATCGCGTTGATGGTGCAATCACCGCTGAAATTGATCCGAAAGCAGGCACAGTATCAGGCACAGTGACAGACGTACCTGAAGGCGAAAAAGTCATTGTAACCATTGAAGGTGTAGACAAAGACGGTAATCCAGTTAAGGAAGACGTTGAAACTACCGTGGTTGATGGTAAATACACTGTTGATATCCCAGCAGCAATTGTTGATGGTTCACCAGTTGAAGCAGAGGCGAAATCAACCGACAACAACGGCAAGCCAGTCACTGATACGGCAACGCTAGAAGGCAAGACAGATCATGACAATGATCCAAGCACACCAGACCAAGGTGGTTTAGATCGCGTTGATGGTGCAATCACCGTTAAAGTTGACAACAAAGGTAATATTACTGGTGGTACAACAGACGTTAAGCCTGGCAGTGAAGTGAAGTTGACGATTACCGGCCAAGACAAAGATGGTAACCCATTGGTTGACAGCACAGTCACTGCAATTGTTCAGCCAGATGGTCGCTACACAGCACAAGTTCCAGTGGGCTTTGCCGATGGAAACCTAACAGTGAAAGCAGAAACAGAAGACCGTAATGGTAAACCTGTTGAAGCTGAAGACAACCTAGGTACAGGCAAAAATGATGATCCAACAACACCAGGTGATGAGAGTGAAGGCTTAGACAGAGTTGATGGTTCGATCACCGTTAATATTGTTGATACAGATAGTACTCAAATCACAGGTACAACAGAAGATGTTGCACCAAACAGTAAAGTCACATTAGAAATTACTAGTATTGACGAAAACGGTGAAACATTAACATTCACTGAAGAAGTATTTACAAATGTGGATGGTGAATATAGCTATACCTTAACACCAGCACAAGGGAATGCTACAGAGGTTGTTGCCAAGGTTGATGATCGCAATGGAAACGAGCTTCAAGATAGTGACCAATTAGATGCTGTAGTGAAGGCTGATCCATCAACAGATATTAATAATGGTGATAACGATGTCGTAGGTACTTCAGGAAATGATGTGCTTGCTGGTGACACAGGAGGCTTGCAAACTAATTTTGTCGCAGGTCAGGACTATAATGTATCGATTGTACTAGATTTATCTGGAAGTATGTTATGGGCTATGAATGGTACTAGCAATCCGCCTGCTGGTGAATCACGTTTAGATATTGCTAAAAAAGGGTTAAAAGCATTCATACAGCAGATGGTCGATCATGACGGTGTCATCAACTTGCAAATTGCTTCGTTCTCTGCAAGTGGTGGTACAGGTAACCAGTATAATCAGGTTTTCTTAGATGTCAGTGCAGATAATATTGATCAAATCTTTGCTTATATTGATGCTTTGCAAGCAGGTGGTGGTACAAATCCAGAACAAGGCTTTGTTAAAGCAGTAGATTGGTTTGATGATGTTTCATCAGCAGATTTTGAGAATCAAACCTATTATATTACCGATGGTGAACCTTCTAGTTCGCAAACAACAATTGATAATGCGTTTAATCCATTGGCAGCCCAAAGTAAAGTTTTTGCAGTTGGGGTAAGTAGTGCGATTAGTGATGCTACTGTATCACGCTATGACAATACTGATGTAAATGGCGACAAACTGTCAGGTACATGGAATGGCGATAGCAATCATGGTACTGCAAAGGCGATTGCTGATGCAAACAAATTGATCGCTTATCTCATCGGTGGTTCAGAAAACTTTATTCCAGCAGATGTTGGAGCTGATACCGTCAAAGGCGGTGCAGGAGATGATGTTCTGTTTGGCGATGCTATGAACACAGACTGGATTACAGGCTTAGATCCTCTGCAATATCCAAAGTATTCAGGTTATTCGAAACTAATTGCACATTTAAAAGCGACAGAAACAGGTGGAGCAGAACCAACACAGCAACAAATCTATGATTTTGTAAAAGCTAATTATCGAGACTTTATTGCCGCTGATGCTACTGATCCAGCAACAAAAGGTGGTAATGACACCATTTATGGTGGTTCAGGCGATGACATTATTATTGCTGGTGCTGGAAATGACATTATTTATGGTGGTTCAGGCAATGACATTATCTCAACTGGACGAGGTGATGACACCATTATGTATGATGTGCTCAATGCTGCGGATGCAAAAGGTGGAAATGGCACAGACACTTGGGTTGATTACGAAGCTAACGATAAAATTGAATTTGCTGCGGATTTCTTCGATGGTTTATTGGCAGATAAAAGCAATATAGGTGACTATATTACTGTCGTAGCTGACGGAAATGGTAATGCGGTTATTCAGGTAGATCGTGATGGTAGCGCTGCAACTCATACGATGTCTGATTTATTAATCGTCGAAAACCAAGCAGGTTTAAGCTTGCAGGATTTAATTGATAATAATCAGCTTGTCATTGGCTAACTAAATAAAACGGTTATAGATCTTCGGATCTATAGCCGTTTTTTAATCTTTATTTTTTGTTTGATTCAACAATAAAGATGAATAGTAATTGCAAATATGAGTTCAACTTTTCAATTTATAAGTAATTGATTCTATTTAGATGTTTAAAAATGACTCCCATTAAATCGAGATTAGGCTGGATTTTAGTATCTCCATTCTTCGTTCTAGTCACGCCAGTAAAAGCAGACACTTTTTATGATTATTTAAGTCATAAAAAAGATGAAATACACCAAATACTTGGCAAAGAATCGAATGATTCTTTTTACAAAGTAAACATTGGAAAGCTGAGTGAATTCGACCTTGCAAGCACTTCAATGCATGAAGATCTTCCTCTAGTGACATCATCTAAAAATCAAATCAATCAAAAAACAAAGACAATTGCTTCAAATGAAACTTGGTTAGAGGGAAACCAAGAATTAAGTTTTGTGGAAGCTGTGCATCAGGCGCTACGCCATCGTCCAGAGATTACTCAAAGTATTGCAACGATAGCAGGGCAGGGAGCAAATATTGATGTAGCAAAAGCTGAATATTTTCCACAGGTTTCGGGGGGAATCACCACAGCCGATTTAACTACGGGAGAGCGAGGACGACAGCTTTATACGCTTTCGGCAACACAAATGCTCTATGATTTTGGAAAAATTAAAAGTTCAGTGGATATTGAAAAAGCGAAACTTTTTCAAGAACAAGCAAATGCTTTGGTCAATATAGATGATATTGCCTATCAAACGGCAAATGCGATTGTAAATATTAAGCGATATCAAGAGATTGTTCGCATTGCCGATCAGCAAATTAAAGGAATAGCTCGTATTGCGGAAATTGCGAATCTACGTGCAAATGCGGGAATCAGTAGCCAAGCAGATCCAGTACAAGCTCAATCAGACTTGGAAGCAGCAGAATCCAATAAAATTGTTCAACAAAATCAGCTAAAGCAATATCAACAAAAGTTACGTAATTTATTGGGGCGTGATGTTTCCAACCAGCAAATTAAAATACCTGAAACCATTGTAAAAAATGCGGGTCTTTACGAACAAACGCAATTTAATTTAGTTCCTGAAATGATGGCAGCTCAGGCGGCAATACAAGTTGCAAAATTCCAAAAAGAACAAACTAAATTAAGTGCTTACCCAACAATTAATGTAAAAGGTAGCCTAAGTCAGGCATTAAATGGCACAAATCCAAATAACAACAAAGATGATGGCTTTTATAATTCAATCATGCTTGAAGCCACCAGTGATTTTTTTCAAGGTGGGGCTATTCGCTCTAAACAGCGCTCAGCAAGTTATGCAGAAGAAGCAGCAAAGGCTGAATTGAATGCTGTCTATCTTGATGTATTGGATCAAGTTCAATTGATTCGTGAAGAAATAGAGAACAAGCAAAAGCAGATTCAAATTCTAACCGCACGTCAGCAGTCTACAACTCGAACGAAAGAGTTGTATCAAGAACAATATAAATTAGGTACGCGATCTGTGGTTGATTTATTGAATTCGGAACAGGCCATCCACAGCGCAGCGCAAGAAATAGAAACTGCAAAATATGATATTTACGCCAATTTAGTTCAATACATCAAGATCACAGGCCGTACTCGTGATTTATATCAATTAAATAATATTTCAATTCAAGGGTTTGAAATTCAACCATGAGCAAAACTATTTATTATCAGCCATGGCTTCAAGCCGTCTTAGCGATTGCAAAGCATTATCGTATTGAGCCATCTGAAGAACGCTTACGCCTTCAACTCGATTGGAATCCAAATCAGTCAATCGATGATATTTTGACTGTGATGAGCCGTCAAATAGGAATGAGCATACGGAAAATTGAGTTTAATGAAGAGGTTTTGAATCCTTGGCGTTTACCACTACTTATAGAGATGCAAGATGGTCAAGTTGGGGTGCTGGATAAACTGGATATAAATGGTAATGCCAATATTCAGTTCAGTGGTGATCAGGGGTTAGCACAAGTCCTCAGTGTAGAGCTATTAAAACAAAATGCAGCCAATATCTATATTTTACGACCTGAAAAGTCCATCTCGGATGTTCGTATTGATGAATATATTAAGCCGTATGAGCAAAGCTGGTTTTGGTCAATTGTACTCAGGGACTGGAAGCGTTATCTAGATGTGATGTTTGCATCGTTAATGGCAAATATATTGGCATTGGCAACAATTTTATTTTCGATGAATGTTTATGACCGAGTCATTCCAGCCCAATCTGTTCCGACTTTGTGGGTATTGGCTGGGGGAGTGCTGATTGCTGCAATATTTGAGTTTTGTCTGCGAGTAGCACGTATTTATTTATCCGATATTATTGGCAAGCGTGCCGATCTGAAAATTTCAGATAAGGTATTTGGTCATGCTTTAAGAATTAAAAATAAAGAGCGATCCAAATCAACAGGTACGTTTATTTCGCAAATACGCGAATTGGAGGGAGTACGTGAATTAGTTACTTCTACAACGATTTCAGCCATTGCTGATCTTCCTTTTTTCTTTTTATTTTTGGCAATTTTCTGGCTCATCGGTGGCAATCTTTTTTGGGTGATGGTTTTAGTTGTTCCTTTAATGATTGTTCCTGGCATTTTGATTCAGAAACCATTGGCGAAATTGGCATCTGAGGGTATGCGTGAAGGTGCTATTCGTAATGCAATACTGGTGGAAGCTGTTCAAGGCATAGAAGATATTAAGTTACTACGTGCAGAGTCTCGCTTTCAGAATCAATGGAATCACATGAATGAAGCTGCTGCGGACATTTCTATGCGACAGCGTAAGTTGGTTGGAGTTGTTGGGGCTTGGACACAGAAAGTTCAGGGTTTAACTTTTGCGATTGTGGTATTGGTTGGATGTTTTGCTGTAATGAAAGGGGAAATGACGACTGGTGCGCTCGTTGCTTGCTCGATTTTATCATCACGAATGTTAGGACCAATTGCACAAATTTCGGGTGTTCTAGGGCGTTTTCAACAAGCCAAGGTTGCCAAAACAAGCTTGGATGAATTGATGAAGAAGCCTGTAGACCAAGCACCACAGGCACATTTAATTCATCGCCCTGCGTTAACTGGACATTATGAACTGAAAGATACAGTCTTTAAATATGGCAATGATGATGCCAAACCGACATTGATTATTCCCAAACTAGAAATTCAGTCTGGTGAGAAAATTGCAATTTTAGGTCGTAATGGTGCCGGAAAATCAACGTTACTACAGTTGTTGTCTGGAATGCAGGAGCCTACACAAGGAAAAGTTAAACTTGATGGGGTTGATTTACGATTGATTGATCCTATGGACGTACGTCGTGATATGGGCTTGCTTAATCAAAATGCGCATTTATTTTTTGGAACTGTACGGGAAAACTTGACCTTAGGTGCTCCATTGGCGACTGATCAAGAGATTTTAAATGCGCTGAATCTCACAGGAGCATTAAGTTTTGTACTTGAGAAGAAAGAAGGCTTAGACCATCAAATTTTAGAAGGTGGAATGGGTTTCTCTGGTGGCCAACGTCAAGCTTTGCTGTTAGCACGTTTACTACTTCGTCAGCCTAATATTCTATTGTTGGATGAACCTACAGCTGCGATCGATGATGTTTCTGAAAAACAACTCATTGAAAACCTGAAAGATTGGTTGGGGCAAAAAACGTTGGTGATTGCAACACACCGCCGCGCGGTACTGGAGTTGGTGGATCGCATTATTGTGGTTCATGACGGAAAAATTGTGATGGATGGTCCTAAAAATCAAGTCTTAAACAATTCAAATGCTAAAGCAGTGAGTACAGCATCATGAGTAGAAAACTGACAGAAAAAAAAGATGCTCTAAAACCTCAAGCATTTGAACCACCTTTACCACGAACCAGTCTGTTTATCTGGATTATTTGTGTAGGTCTTCTTGTTTTACTGATCTGGGCTTGGCTTTTTAAACTTGAAGAAGTGTCAACGGGTACGGGTAAAGTTATTCCATCTTCAAAGGAGCAGACTATACAGTCTTTGGAAGGTGGAATTTTAACGAAGCTTTATGTGCATGAAGGGGAAATTATTCAAAAAGGTCAAATATTGGCTCAGCTTGATCCAACTCGTTTTGCATCAAATGTCGGTGAATCTGCATCTTTATTACTTGCTTCTCAAGCAACTGCGGCACGACTACGTGCAGAAGTAAACGGGACGCCTTTAGTGTTTCCAAATGAAGTATTAAAAGAGCGTGGTTTAGTTGAGGAAGAAACAGCACTGTACCATTCACGTCGATCTAACTTAGAAGAATCCTTAGCTGGTTTAAAACAAGCACTGATTCTGGTTGAGCAAGAGTTGCAAATGACAGAACCATTGGTTGCAAAAGGCGCAGCAAGTGAGGTAGAGGTTTTAAGGCTGAAACGACAGGCGACAGATTTACGTAATCAGATGAGTGATGTCAGAAACCAATATTCAGTAAAAGCTCGGGAAGAACTGGCAAAAGCAAATACAGATATTGAAACTCAGTCTCAAGTGGTGAAAGGCAAGTCAGATTCTTTGAGCCGAACCTTGTTTAAGTCCCCTGTGCGTGGGATTGTCAAAGAAATTGATGTGATGACTATTGGTGGAGTGATTTCTCAGAATGGTAAGTTGATGACAATTGTTCCGCTTGATGAAAAGCTTTTGATTGAGGCCCGTATTTCTCCACGAGACATTGCTTTTATTCATCCAGGACAAGAAGCACTGGTTAAGATTACTGCCTATGACTATTCAATCTATGGGGGATTGAAAGGGAAAGTTTCCATTATTTCCCCTGATACTTTAAGAGATGAAGTTAAGCAAGATCAGTATTACTATCGTGTTTATATTCGAACGGATTCAGACAAGTTGGTTAATAAAGAAGGTCAGCAATTCAATATCACCCCAGGTATGGTTGCAACGGTAGATATTAAAACAGGTGAGAAAACGGTCTTGGATTATTTAATCAAGCCATTCAATAAGGCTCAAGAAGCATTAAGAGAAAGATAGCAATAAGGACGATGGTTTAAGTATAGAACATCATCTTATAATCAAAAGAAACCATGATGAGTAGTAAAATACATAAGTTGAGAATTCTAATGTATTTTACTATTCATCTTTCGTTGATAATTTCAAAGTTATAATAATATTTAATATTTCTCAATATTAATCTCGTAGATTAATTCATTGCAGTTTAAACGTTGCTCTTTAGGTATTTGAATTTCTGTTGAAAAATCAGGTTTGTAGATAATTTTTCTTTGTCCCTCTGCAAAAGGGACTGAAAAATTATATTGATAAGTACGAGTTTGAAGTGGGTCATATTTTCTAACCAGACTGTCATTTGGACAAATATATTCTTGAGTGTTTTTATATTCATTCCCAAATTGATCTTCTAGTTTAATGTTGGACTTACATTCTGTGAAATATTCAAATATAGGGCGTTCAGTTAAATTCTCAGTAATCACTTGTATTGAAACATTGTTTGGTTCAGTTTGAGTAGGTAGTAACACGCCACTTGCCTCACCGTGATTAAGAGGTTGTTTTGTTTGATTATGTAGTAATTGCATAGTGATTTTTACATCACCACACTGAGTTGCTATTTGTCCATTCGACCAGATTATATATTGCTCAATCATGTCAATCTCTGGATCTGCATCATCCGAGGGTCTCGTTGGGGTTGTACCCGTTTGTAATGGTCCAGTTCCAGATCCCCCTAAGCTCACTCCTGCTGAAAAATTATCACCTTCACCACAAGCCACTAAGAATATAAGACTAAAATAAAAAAAACTATGGTGAGATTTCATTTGGTGTTCGATAGTTCTTAAAAATATATTTTTGTACTATATCGGTTCTATTGCACAAATCTATCCCTAAAGGCTTATTCATTTGAGAATTATAATGGGGAATAAGCCCTTAACAATAGGTTTGTGCAACAAAGCTCTTTTGCATTAAATTATACAATTACTTTTTGCGATCAAGGTATCGTAAATTCTGTAGATATTTTTTAAATTTCTAAAACAACTTGATATGGTTTAAATCCTTGCAGTACAGCATCAGCAACCAATTGTATAAAAGGCTTAGTCTTACCATGTGCCATCCATTGATCTAAAGCCTCATAATAAGCTAAGCGATTTTCAACAGTAATGACGCAAGCTGGATAGCCAGCTTTCATTAATTCCAAATTCATGAGTAAACGAGAGGTACGCCCATTCCCATCAATGAATGGGTGAATGCCAACAAAGTCAGCATGTACTTTGGCTGCACGTTCAATGGGATGCATTAGATCTGCTTGTGTATTATACCAATCTACTAATTGAGCCATTTTATCATTCAGTAATGTGTAATCTGGCGGCGTGTTAGTAGTACCTGAAATGAGTACATTTTGCTGGCGATAGCGTCCAGCATTGTCATCATCGATATTTTTTAAAATCAATTGATGGATATTGCAAATTTGCCACTCAGAAAAAGGCTCTTCTTTTTTGATGATATCCTCAACGTAGTAGATCGCATCTCTATGATTAATTACCTCGAAGTGATCTTTTAATTTTTTACCACCTACAGCGATGCCTTCTAAAACGACTTTGGTTTCTAGCAGTCTTAGTGCATTACCTTCGATTGCATTAGAATGGTATGTCCAATGCAGAATAAGATATTCTTGTAAATTTTTAGACATAAGGTCAGAAAGAGGTCGCTTCTGATCAAGCTTGTTTTTTAACCCATCAATAACTTTGAACAATGCAATTTCCTGCGTATATTTAAAATAAAGATAAAGCAAAGTAGAATTTAAAAGAATAACTGATTAGTTATCTCACTGTTTCAGGATAGAAAAAACCAGCATGCTTGTAGTCGGTATTACTCACTAAGCTATGAAATATTAATATTTTAGAGTTTAATCAACTGTGCTTTGTTTTTACATCAATTAGGAATGGCATGAAATATCAACCGCCTTATACGATCACCTCTAAAATTATTCACTTGATTGCACAAATTAGTGAATCAATAGGGCGTTTGACTGCATTAACCCAAATCCAAGATAGCCTTAAATTGCGAAAAGCCAATCGTATTCGAACGATTCAAGGGTCTTTAGCAATTGAAGGGAATACCTTGAGTACAGAGCAAATCACAGCGATCCTGAATGGCAAGACCATTATTGCTCCACCTAAAGAAGTTCAAGAGGTGCGTAACGCCCTAAAGGCATATGAAGAAATTCAAAATTGGAATCCTGATCAAGAATCTCATTTGCTGAAAGCACATCAAATATTGATGACAGGACTGATTGATGAGGTTGGACAGTATCGCCATGGCGGTGTTGGTGTGATGTCAGGGGATCGAGTCGTACATATGGCTCCGCCTGCAAATCAAATTCACCGTTTGATGGGAGAGCTATTGCAGTGGTTGGTTGATGGCAATGAACACCCATTGATTCAGAGTTCAGTATTTCATTACGAGTTTGAGTTTATACACCCATTTGCTGATGGCAATGGGCGGATGGGGCGTTTATGGCAAACTTTGATCTTAAGCCAGTGGAATCCAATTTTTCTCAATATCCCTGTAGAAAGCCTGATTTATCAAAACCAAAAAGCTTATTATGATGCATTGCAAGCGAGCACAGATCGTTCAGATTCTGCACCTTTTATTGAGTTTATTTTGCAGATGATTCTAGATGCAATACTCAGTTCTGATGCCAGCGATCAAGATACCGCTCAAGCTAGCGTACAAGTTAGCGATCAAGTTAAACGTCTCATCCAGAATATGGAGCAGAAGGAATATAGCCTAACTGAGCTGATGGCTCTATTAGACTTGTCCCACCGAGCAACATTCCAAAAAAATTATTTAACTCCAGCATTAGAAGCAGGTGTGGTTGAACGCACCCTTCCTGATAAGCCTAAGAGTCCTAAGCAAAAATACAAATTAAAAATTGAGCTATAATGACCGTACGCCATTTCAAATCCAAATTCAGGATTTGAATAAGATATTAAAGTGATTCAATGCATTAAATCGAAGTTGGGTCAAAATTGGGTCAATGAAATTATTTTTTTCTTATAAATCAAATAAAAACAGTTGCTTGGGTTTTGAGTTCAATTGACGCCACCCCAAAATTCAATTCAGAGCTGTTCGACTGAATGTAAAAAAGCCTTTAAACTCAATGTTTAAAGGCTTTTTTATTGCCTGTTTATGCCGTTATATGAAGTTTCTTATAGCTTGTTGTTATGTATGGTAGCGTGTAGAGATCGAAGGATGGTGGGAAGATAAAAAGCAAGCTCGATATTGTTGAGGCTTGATGAAGACCAAGATAGCGTAAGTTGTCTTGGTTTTTTATTTCTAGTTGAGTAATTTTACTGTTTAAAAGTGGTGGGTGGCCTATTATTTTTCATGAGATTGTTTTAATATCAAACTCTTATGATGAAATTCAAAGGTTCGATTTGAATTAAAAATTAATAGTACTTTATAACTTTAATAATGTTTCAAAATATATTTATAAGGATTTCCTATGTCTGCGATCATTCTTATTGTTTACAATATTTTGTTCTTCGCTACATTTGCTTGCTTGATAAAACCGAGTTTGCTCGCTAATTTTATAGGTAGGGAACCATTACCACGATGGATTTTTGCTGTAGCACTTGTAATTATAGTTTCAGTGAAGCCAAACCCTCATGAGCCAGAAAAAGATGATGCTAAAATACAAATAGCTACTCAGAACTTAGCTACGACAGCAGAAGCAGCTCCTATATCAGTAGAGGCGGCAGAAATTAAACAATAATTTAGAATAACATTGTAAGGTATAGCTTGTATGGTTATTTTGTTTTTGTAAATAAAATTGTTATATATTAGTTGTTTGTTTCAATTGACGCCACCCTAAAATTTAATTCAAAGCTGTTCGACTGAATGTAAAAAAGCCTTTAAACGCAATGTTTAAAGGCTTTTTTATTGCCATACTATCCTAAGTGATTTGACCTAATTTTTGCCTTGTATGAGTAATTATTGGGATAATTTGACCCAGAAATTGATACTTAATATTCTTGTTAAAGTTATGGCACTCACAGACACTGAATGTAAAAAGTCTCAACCAACGGACAAACAATATCGTCTTTCAGATTATCCAATAAGAAGATCAGAATCGAAATTTACTGCATCAATATCTAACTCAGCTAACCCTACATCGTTCTGAAAAATTATTTGTACGTGTTGATTTCGGCTAACTGAGCATGCACGTAGAATCGGTGAGCAATCGTTGAATGTAACCAATCACTATGGCGCAGTCTCATTTGAAGAACATGATTTGAAAGGTATCTCGGTAAATTGTTTGGATGACAAGCAGATTCAACGTACTTTGTAAGCTCTAAAAACTCGTTTCTTCGACCTATAGAGATAATTAATAATCAAAAAGGCTGGTATAAAACTAGGGCGTGTCCTTATTTGGCTTTACACCAAATGAACATGCAAGCAATGTAAATCATAGACTGATAATTTCGTGCCAGCTTATCAAATCGGGTTGCAATCGCTCGAAAATGTTTTAACCTCGCAAAGGCATTTTCAACT
>NZ_QETG01000047.1:0-9708 GCF_003105055.1 Acinetobacter sp. AM
TTCATTTGAATTGTAATCTCCTTCATAAAAACGATAATTCTTGCGTGAAAAAATTTTCTTTCTTAATTCTTGATCATCAACAGGTGGCTCAATTACATAATCAATAAAGTCGAATGTACGACTTGAATTATTATTTAGTTGAGCCTTAACTTGAGTTCTACTTTTTTTGGATTTATGGTGGCTTTCTGCAACGTTACTATCCATCAATGCAGCTTCTCTCTGATTTAATTCAACAAATGAAATTAAAAAATCAGTATTATTATTGTTTACTATAGTTGTTGCTGAATTTTTTACCCATGGGTGACTTTCTATAGATGCATTAATTTCATCTAACTCAACTCTATAGCCTCGTAATTTTACTTGATTGTCAATTCTGCCCTTAAAAATAAAATTACCAGACTGATTTAGAAAACATAAATCTCCAGTTTTATAGTAAATTTCATTACTATTTAATTTAATGAATCTTTCAGTAGTTAAGTCTTCTCTATTATAATAACCTTTAGAGTTCTGTAGCCCACTAATATACAATTCACCAATTTCTCCCTGTTTTGTATCTCTAAGATTTTTATCTAGAATACGAAATTTAACATTATCAACAGTAACTCCTAATGGAATAATATAATTATTATCTTCAGGTAATTCATGAGCTTTTACCTCAAAGTAGCTTGCATTTATCGTTGTCTCTGTTGGGCCATATAAGTTTATTAATTGAATTTTTGGTAATTTATTAAAAATTTGTTTACATAAACCTGCAGTAAGTTTTTCACCACCTGAAAATATTTTATCTAAACTTAAACATTGAGAAAACTTATCTTCAATTACTAGATTAGATAAAAGTGTAGGAACACACTGAAGAGTATTAACTTTGTGTTTATCAATATACTCGATCAACAAATCGACATTTTTGTAAATATCTACACAACCGACAATAATACAGCTACCAGCTGCTAATGATAAAATCTCCCATTGTGCTGCATCAAACCCAATTGGAGTCTTATGCAGTATTCGTGTATCTGAACCTAAGAAATTTTTTCTTTTCAGCCATTTTAATTGATTGATAATATTTAATGGGGAAATGCTGACGCCTTTGGGTGCCCCAGTACTTCCAGATGTAAAAATAATATATGTTGTATCATTAAAATAATTTTTAGTGCTTAAGATTTTAATATTTTTAGTCTTGTCTAAAAATAAATCTTCAATAGTTAAAATAGATATTTCTTTAGAAACAATTTTCTGAATTTTATATTTCAAACTATTTGTTGTTAATATATATTTTATATTACTATTATCGATAATATATTTTATTCTTAAATCTGGATACTCTACAGCCAGAGGAATATAGGCTAAATCAGCCGCAATAGCAGACCAAATACCATAAATTAAGCTTGAAGAGTTATCAATATAAATACCAATTTTATCAATATTTTTATCATTTAACTTTTGTGAAATATGTTTAACTTTTTCACCAACTTCACCATATGTAACATTATGAAAATTATCGATAATTGCTAGAGAATCTTTTCTGCTTTCAATATTTTCAATCAACATATTATATAAACTAAGATTAGTAGACATTGTTAACCCCCTTTTTAATGTAAAAATGAATTATTAAATTTATTAACTTTTTATGCCGAAATATCGATCACCAAAATCCCCAATGCCTGGTATCATAAATGAATTTTCATTCATACCTTGTTCAATTGAACTAGTTACAATTTTTAGTTCTGGATATTGAGTTAATATTCTATTTCTACCATGAGGTGAGCATAAGATATTAGCAATAATAATATTTTCAATTTTGGCACCTTCGCTAATTAGCTTATCTAAGACTAAAAAAATTGAATTTCCTGTCGCAATCATAGGTTCGAAAATAATTACTGATTTTTGTGAAAGTTTATTAGGTAGTGATTTATAAAAAAATAATGCTTCTTTAGACTCCTTATTTCTTTGCACTAATATTTTTGCGATTGGTAGATTTTTCATAATTTTATTAAATTCTGATTCCATACTTTCACCAGCTCTAATAATTGATACTCCAATTAGATCTTTTTCAAGAATATAACCTTCATAACAATTACCGATTGGAGTGATGCATTCGTCTTTTTTATAAGGTAGAAACTCAAAACATTTTTCTAAGACAATTCTTATCAATCTATCTGAATAAAATCTAAACTCTCCAAGAGATACATTTTTATCACGAATTTTCAGATGGATTGATTTAATTGACTTATTTTGTTCAATTTCGAATATTGGCACGTCAAATATCCTTTATTTCGAGAAAGATTGTTTTGCTTTTTGAACAAAAAGTTTAATTTTTTCTCTACTTTTTCTTCCACTTTCATCTTCGACTAAAGAATGTGCATCAATAGAATGGGGTCTAACAAAGTTTATTGCATCTGATACATTTTCATTTGATAAACCACCTGCCATCATTAATGGTTTTTTTGCATATTCACTTATTTTTTTACTAACATTCCAATCATGAGTTTTACCTGTAGCACCTTTTGCTCCAGTTTTAGGATCGAATGTATCGGTTATAAACATATCGACATACGGGCTCATTTGATCAATGATTTCTAGCAATTCGTCAAAATTATTTTCTTTAACAACTAGGCTTTTTAATATAAATAGTTTTTTAGCATTTTTACGAAGTTTAATCATTTCAGAAAGTGAAATATCTCCATGTACCTGTACGCCATGTACACCTAAATAATCACAGAATTCAATGATTTCATCTGCATTTGTTAAATATGAAATTAAGATTCCTTTATTATTTTCTGGTAATTCACTAATAATTTTTTTAGCATTCATTTCAGAAATGTCATCAAGTCCCGAAGGCAATCTTAGAGGAAAGCCTAGCCAATCCACACCTTCTTCAATCAGCATTTTTGCTTCTTCAGCATCTTTGATTCCAGCAATTTGTATAATGTTTTTCATGATTTGAACTCTTTTAATAGAAGTTGTTGTACAAAAATTATTTAATTTAAAACTAAACCCTTGTTAATCTAATCTTTTTTTTAAAAATAACTACTTCTAAAATTGATAAACATTTTTTACTAATTGGAAATAATTATAATTATTTGGTTATTGTTTTCTTTAAACACTATTATTCTTTTATGCGTTTTCTTGGGTTGTTTGATTTTTAATCGTCTTGATGGATGAATCTTTTCAGTAACTTCTAAATCGTAGATACAGATACAATCGCTTCATTTTATCTTGTTGGATATATCCCTTAATTGGTATATGCAAAGAAATTTGTTTAAGACTTTATTGGAGAGTCAGACAACGTTTAATTTATTTACATACAAGAGAAACAATGTTTTTAGATTTGATATATGGCATTGTTAAGCCAACTTATTTCCATACATGGACAAACAATCGTTTTATTTCGATATGTTTGATCTTACTATTATCGTATACATGTTCTAGTTAAGTAGAGATATCCTAATTGATCGAAGTATGGAAGTCAGATTCTTTTGTGTTTGGGCTTTAGGCAGGTCTATTGAACTTTCTTTCGTTTAGTAATAAGTTGCTGTATATGATAATCATTTTTGTTTAGAAAAATTAACTACTAAAAACCTCCAAATCTCAATAAGCAACGCTTCTTATGTTAAAACCTGGTGGTGAGGAACTTTTGATGCCAGATCAAAGATATTTATTCACATGTTTCTCTAACAATTAAATTTACGGAACAAGTTAGATCCTCACACCGAGATTGTCGACTAAGCTTCAGTAACGTAGATAACTGTAACTTTGAATCCTTGAGTAACAAAACGGTTTTTCTTTAGAAAGGGTCAAAATACTTTATGCTTTTAAGTTTTATTTGAATTTGGCTTCCATATGAAAGCCTAAATTCTTAGAGAAAACTAGATTTCGTAGAAATGAATTAATTCAAAAATTATAAAATACTGCTTTAAATGACTAAACATCTAAAATTAAAGTTTTCAAAATTACTATAACTATTGTTTATTTCAATATCGAGTTTAGTTATTGCTGGCTTTACTCATATTTTGGGATTCTAAAGATCTTAATAAAATTGAAAGATAAGCATTTAGATCATCTAATTGCTCAGCAGTTAAAACTGAAAGTATTTTTCGTTCATTTTCAACATGAGAATCTAGAATCTGATTTATCAATACAACCCCTAAATCTGTTAGTTGAACTAAAGAACTTCTACCATCATCAATATTAGGGATACGTTCAATTAAATTCTTTTGTTCAAGTTTTTTCAACCGATGGGTCATTGTTCCAGAAGTAATCATTAATGTTGAAAATAACTCAGTAGGACTTAGTTTGTAAGGGGAGCCTGAACGTCGAAGTGTCGCAAGCATATCAAACTCCCAAAAACTTAAATCATAAGATGAAAAATGATTTTCTAAAAATTTTTCTAAAAGTATTGCACTCCGTTTAATTCGTCCAATTGGTCCCATAGGGCTGACATCTAAATCTGGGCGTTCCTTTTCCCACTGTCTTAAAATGAGATCAATTTCATCTAAAGGGTGGTTAATATTTTCTATCTTCATTTATCTTGACTTCAAGTTAATTTACATGCAAATATGATATCTTGAAATCAAGATAAATAGAAATATTATGTCAAATTATTTTATCTCTCGCTGGATAGATATCATTATTACAGCGATAGCACCTATAATCTGGGGCTCTACGTATATTGTAACTACACAATATCTACCACCTGATAGACCTTTTACTTCAGCGCTTATACGAGTACTTCCAGCAGGAATTTTATTGTTATTGTTAACACGTAATATCCCTAAAAAAGTCGATTGGTTCAGATTACTTGTATTGGGAGCACTCAATATTGGTTTTTTTCAAGCATTTTTATTTATAGCTGCATACCGATTACCTGGTGGTTTAGCTGCTGTTTTAGGCGCTATACAACCTTTAGTTGTTATGCTTATAACATGGGTTGTAGATGGAAAATCACCTATTCAAACTGCTTTGTGGTCAGCTACGGCAGGCGTAATAGGAATGGCTATCTTATTGTTATCACCACAAACTACATTTGAACCGATAGGAATAATTGCGGCATTGATGGGTGCAATATGCATGGCATGTGGTGTCTGGTTATCATCTCACTGGAAGTTAGATCTACCATTATTACCACTTACAGGTTGGCAGCTCTTAATAGGCGGCTTAATACTGATCCCAATGGCATTTATGGTGGATACCCCATTAACTATATTAAAGCCGTCAGAACTAGTTGCATATACTTATTTAAGTCTAGCAGGTGCTTTATTAGCATATGTACTTTGGTTTAGGGGAATAAAAAAATTACCAACTGTTGCTGTCGCTTCACTAGGATTACTTAGTCCTATTACAGCAGTTGTTCTTGGTTGGATATTCTTATCTGAAAAAATATCTGGCAGTGCATTATTTGGGTTAATCATTGTTTTAACTAGTGTATTCATTGTTCAAAAAACCTCTACAAAGCTAAATTAGTCCTCAAATTTTACAATTATTTTTAATAAATTCAGGAGAAATTATGATCAATTCAATTCAAAATATTATTAAATCTCGATCATCAATAAATAACTTTCAACCAAATCGCCCACTAGATAATGCAATTATTACATTACTTGTAGATTTAGCAACTAAAGCACCGACTGCTTATAATTTACAGAATTGGCGTTTTATAGCGGTTAGCTCAGAAAATCATAAGGACTTATTGAAAGCTGCCGCATATGGGCAAAAAAAAATAAGCGAAGCTTCTGTGAGTTTTATTATATGTGGTACTTTGGATGCCCATATGCAATTACAAAAAACGCTACAACCAAATTTAAAAGCAAATATCATGGACCATGACGATATAAATTCCTGGGTAAAACAAGCAGAGACAGCCTATGATGGTAATTTACTATTACAACGAGATGAAGCAATACGGTCAGCATCACTTGCCGCTATGACACTTATGATTGCTGCTGAAGATTTGGGGTTAGGAACATGTGCTATGGGGGGATTTGATGCAATGCAAGTGATTGAAAAATTTAAATTATCCTCTGAAGATTTACCAGTGCTTATCATTGCTGTTGGTTATCCCTCAACTAATAACTGGAACCAGAAAATAAGAAAGCCTTTGGATGAAATTCTAACCATTTTATAAATAGAGATTGAATTTAGTCAAATTTAAAATAAGTTGGTATATAAGAAACCCAGTATATTAGCTACTTGAGTTCGGATTTAATCTTAAGATTCAATGGCTAATATTATTGGACCTAAATTATTAGAAAGCGTGATATAGCTTATTCTATAAATGCTTTATTGCAGAAAGTTTCATCTTTAAAATTTTCTTACTCTACTCAAATTTAGGTGACAATCTCTGTATGAAGGTCAATCTAATTCCGTAAATTTAATTGTTAGAGAAACATGTGAATGAATATCTTTGATCTGGCATCAAAATTTCCTCACCACCGGGTTTTAACATGTGAAGCGTTGCTTAGTGAGATTTGGAGGTTTTTAGTAGTTCGTTTCTTTCAACTAAATTGGTTCTTTAATTCTTTTAAGATTTGTAAATCTTTGGTTTAAGCATTCCGATCCTCAATGAATTGTCAACATTGTTTAGTTTTATAAGTCTAATTTTTATAGATTTAATCAATGTGCTCATCTCGTAGATTATGCTAAGTAAAACCTAAATGACTTGAGAATCGTAAAAATATTTGTATTCAATTGTACAATGGATATTTTTTACGATTTTAGCATTTATATAAGCGCGATTTTTGATGTTATTCGGGCTGCTATTTCTTTCTATTTCATTAGACCTCTACATAAAAGCTTTAAGCCTATCAAATTAATGAGCTAATGTAGTGAATCACGACTCTGTTGATTGCGAACAATAATGTCAATATGCATTTTCCTTCTGCAAGGAGGGCTAGTTATGGAGCTGTCTAATATAAAAAGTTTAATGAGGCTTTTAAAAATTTAGTGCCTCGTGTTAGAATTCATGATTATTTGTTAGATAATCTAACTGAATCCTTAAAATTAATTTGCTATTTAAAAAGTTAACTGTTGAATTTATGATAAATAACATTAAATCTATTAGAGTTTTTTGTGAAGTTGTTGAGAATAAAAAATTTTCAAAAGCTGCTAAAAGTCTATTTATTTCCAATTCATCTGTGTCAAAACATATTCTATTATTAGAGACGCTCTTACATGTCAGTTTGTTTAAAAGAAATACTCGAAATGTAGAATTAACTAATTATGGTGAATATTATTATCTTCAGGCTAAATCAATAATAAATCAATTGGATAGACTGAATGATAATGTTCGACAGAGTAGTTTAAGGTATAGCGGAAGAATTCGTATATCAATTCCGGTATCTTTGGGAATTATACATGTCTCATCTATTATTTCTGACTTTTTATTAAAATATAATGAAATACAAGTCGAATGCATTGTAACGGATGAGAATGTTGATATTGTTAGTGGAAATTTCGATTTTGTAATAAGAGCCTCTAAAAAGCTCGATGATAGTAATTTAATTGCAAAAAAAATCGGACTTTTTAAGCATGTACTTGTTGCTTCACCTAAATATTTTTTAGCTAAAACTATACCAAAAACTCCAAATGAACTAAAATCTCATCAATTATTATTGTATTCAGGCGCCTCAGATGTTAAGTCACTACAATTTTATGATAGAAATAGTGGTGAATATATATATATCAATAATTTAGATTATTGTATTGTTAGTGATAATAGCCTAATTTTGAAGTCGGCAGCATTAAAAGGTGTTGGAATTGTAAGAATACCTGATATTTATGTTGTTGATGAAATAAATAATAAAGAACTTGTAAGTGTGTTGGATGATTATATACTTCCAGAAAATTATATTTATATAATATATTCTAAAGAGAAAAATATACCTTCTAGAGTTAGTTTACTTATTAATTTTATCGCTGAAAGATTTGAGAGTATCAAGGTTGTTAATCGATCAGAAGAGCTAAATGAAGAACAAAACGTTAATTCATACTAATTTTTTTGTGTTAATTTTAATCGCTGATATAAATAATTTTAATGCCAATAGTTTTTGAATGATTTTTATGGTAGATATAGGGGGTAATTTTTTGTTTAAAATTCATATGGTTGTTGTTGTGATGTTAGTGGATTATAGAGTGTTGCTATTTGAGCAACTTATAAAAAATAAAATTAAAAATCGATCTCTACTATTGTTCAAACAGCTAGTTTTAATTTAGTAAATTTGTCTTAGATTCTATATGTAGATGGCTTTGTTGCGCAAAGCTGTTCGTAAGGTCTGATTAAGCAATATAATTTCCGAATGAAGAAGCCTGAACCTAAAATCTACCGTACAACCAACTGGTCCAAATACAATCAAGCCTTAGTTAATCGAGGAAACATCTCGATTTGGTTTGATCCTAAAACTCAATGGTACGCTCAACCAAAAAGTAAACATGGTCGAAATCAAACTTATTCTGACGCAGCCATCCAATGCTGCTTAATGATTAAATCCTTATTTCGTTTGTCTTTACGTATGGTCACTTGTTTTGTGCAAAGCCTCATTAAGCTTTGTGGTTTAGATTGGACAGCGCCAGATTATTCCACCATTTGCAGAGGACAAAGGCATATTGATCTTGTAATTGGCTATCAAAAAGTAGTGATGGAGTATAGATCTACTTGTCGACTCTAATGGCTTAAAGTTTTTAGGAGAAGGCGAATGGAAATGTAAGAAACATCAGCCTGAATATCGTCGCCAATGGCAAAAACTTCATATTGGTATAGATGCTCAAACCCTGCAAATACGGGCAGTTCAGCTCACAACGAATAATGTCAGTGATTCGCAAGTCCTTGGGGATTTACTAGATTAAATCCCATTGGATGAACAGATTGATTCAGTCTATACAGATGGGGGCTTCACAAAACAATGCCGTCAGGTCATTGCAGATCGGCAAGTGCATGTAGTGATTCCACCTAGGAAAAATGCGAGACCTTGTAAAGATACAAAAGTTCATTCTCGGGAGCGAAATGAATTACTTCGAACAGTTAAGCATTTAGGAAGAACAGTTTGGAAAAAATGGTCAGGTTACCATAGACGCAGTTTGCTTGAAACCAAGATGCATTGCATCAAATTATTAAGAGATAAACTCACTGCGAGAAACTTTCAAAGCCAAGTCAATGAGATTCATGCACGTGTGGCCGTATTAAATAAATTTACGGAATTAGGTCGACCTCATACCTGAGTTGTGTCTTAAATTTGACTGGCTCAGAATAGCTGTAATTTTTACATCTTTGTGCAATAAAGCCTATGTAGATTAAAGTTAATATTCCCTTTAGCTAAATATAAAACATAAGCTACATTGACTTAAATGCGATATCCAAAGCTTCTTGAAGGGTTTTATTCATCCTGAGTTATGATATGTCGAACTTTGCTCTTCAATAAAGACCATGTTCTTTCAATAGGGTTAAAATTTGGACGATATGCAGGTGGATAAATGATTCTTGTCTGATATTGTACAGCTAGGTCATCAATGGCTTTACCTTCATAAGTCGAAGTATTATCTAATAGTAATTGCCATGTCGCATAGTACTTTGTAACGTCGTACAGTTCTTTGTAAATGACACCAAACACCTGATATAGTAGACAACTTGCATAACTCATAAACCGAACAATCATTTGCTGTAATTCTGCACCGACATTTTTTGATATTTCATGCATAATTTATGCATGAAATATATTG
>NZ_QETG01000048.1:0-9300 GCF_003105055.1 Acinetobacter sp. AM
AAAATCCCAATTGAAGATCATTGCTGCATCTGCTGGAAGTTGTTGCCCAACGTAATCATTAAAGCATTGAGCGCCTTTGATCTTGTAATCAGTACTTTTCTGTAAAATCCCAATTGAAGATCATTGCTGCATCTGCTGGAAGTTGTTGCCCAACGTAATCATTAAAGAATTGAGCGCCTTTGATCTTGTAATCAGTACTTTTCTTACCAATTGCACCTTGTTCTAATTCACGCTCTGAATAGTCCTGTAATACAGTGACAACTGTATTTGAGAACTTGATTTCCTTACCTGAATTCTGGTCTTTGAAATCACCCGCTGATTTCCGAATCCCTGTAACTGTCATGATTGGGTGCTGAGATGTATTCATCTAAATTGCTCCTTAGGCTATTTTGTAATTGAATTGCGAGATCGGCTCTTCGTACCAGTCTGGCAATTGTTGGTTAAAGTCAATTTCAATGAGCTTGACGAATGGAATGATGTTGTTAGCCTTTTCAGTGTGGAGGTTCTGAAGGTAGGCTTTTGAGAAACCACATAGACAAAGGTCAGCAACCAATCTGTGAAAGGATGTCTTTGAATACATAGTTTTTAGTTCTTCAATGCCTTTTTCTCTGATAAGACAGTACATTGCGAATAGATTGCGTACTTTGGTTGGTGAAGGCTTACCTTTACTAGTCATAACTACTTCTGACCGTTCGATAGCTTCAAGTACACTTTTATCATCGGTTAATTTCATAGTTTGACCTCTAAGAGCTTCAAATATGTTATGCGTTGCTTTAGTCCAAAGTGTTTGAAGTAAATTCGGGTGTTCGTTATGAAATTTAATTAATTCCCAGAGATTTGTAGGAATACCATTACGTTCAAGCCAACGCTTTTTTAAACGTGATTCAAAGCGTAATAAACCAATCGTCCAATTAATCAGACGTTCTTGCGACATGATCTCAATCACACGAATAGCAGCCTTATCCATCTTTAAAGCTTGCTGTTTTAAATCGGCAAATTGAGCCATGAATTCATCATGTTTGAGATAGCACTTATGCTGTACTAGACGTGAAGTTTCACCGCCCCAGTAGCGTGATGTGTCATAAGCCTTTTTACTAATTCTTGTTTGACCATTGCTAACATTACCAAGATATTCAAGCACCTTTTTAGCGGTTGTCTGGTCTTTGACTCGTGCTGAATAAGTCACATCAATATGTGAAACCCATGCTGTTTTCCAGTCCAACATACGCGCTAAAAGCGGATAAGCTTCGGTAAGGAAGCCAATCATTTCCATAGCGCCCTGCTCTATGTTGTCCGATCCAAACACGTTATGCCCTTGCAGTAATTTGGCAGGACTAGCTTTGAGCTGAACATACGGAATATAGGCAGTATCAAAGAATACTTTCATGGCCATAGCCGTAAAATGCGTAGGAACTGATTCATATGGATGAAACAAAGCAGAGTTGTGCACTTCCCCATCCTCGTCTTTATAGACAGATCGGGAAGCTAAAGGAATTTCTAATGAATGCGGATCAACATCAATAAAGCAATAACGTCCTTCTGCATCTACTGCATAGAAGCTAGACTCAAATTCGACGTTAATACAGAGATGATCAAGCATAGTCTAAAACGATATATCGTTCTTTTAATACATTAAGTCGTTTTATAAACCAACCTTTCGTTTAAATCAACAAAATAATTCAATATTTCGTTTCAAATGAGTCTAAAGTTATAAATAACAAGGTTTTTAGAACGGAATAATGGTTCAAATGAGCGTATCAGCTAACATTAGGCGTCTAATGAAAGAGTTAAATCTCAATCAAAAAGAATTAGCCAAACTCGCCTCATTACCACCTAGCACAGTTAGTAGTGCCTTAAAGGAAGATAGCGACCCAAGAGCATCTACAATAAAAAATATAGTAATTGCGTTAGGTGTAAGCTCAGATATGCTGCTATTCGATGATGAAGAATTAGGCGTTAATGGAGATTTAAAAATACTCTTTAGAGAAGTTGAAAGATTTGAAGGAAAAGACCGTGAGCAACTGAAAGACATGCTGAAAATGATGATTGTACATAACAAAAGTAAAGAACTTATGCGCAATTAATATTGTTAAAAGTCCCATTTTCGGGACTAGAGTCCACCATTAGAAGACGTGGACTCCCTTCTTAAGTGATTCAGCGGATCGGTTAGTCGGGCGTCGAAGCTCCTACTCCCGCCCTCACCGCTGAATCCTTCGATATTCGTATAATGCAGATTGATGTTAAAAAGCCCCGTGAGACTGCGTATTTTCTCACTGGGGCTTAGTAACATAATCTCGATATATTATACGAAATCTCAGACTGATTTAATTGGACGAAAATTCTTACATTCTAAAGTCTGAAAAAAATGTTCAGTTTGTAAATCAGTCATATAAGTAAAATCTACAAACCTAGAAGCATCCATTTGAAAATCTCTATCTGCAGATAGATAATCATCATAAGAAGCAAAATAAGTCCAAAAAAAATACATCTTATAAAGAACTAAAATCTTATTATTTCTAAAAAAATAAACTTGATGTGCATGATATTTCACAAAATACTCCAGTTCGCGCCCATTCGGGACGCTCTGGAAAGTAGTCTATAACGCAAAAGGGAGCTTGTAATCAGGGAAAGAAGGTTTTAAATCATATTGAATCAGTTCGTGGGCACTCCGCCCACTCTGTTACTTCAAATGATTACCAACATCTTTAAAAACATAGATAAAGCAACCTACAAAAATGCAAAATAAGGCAAATAGACCTAGTACGTCTTGCGTATCCATTAAATTAGACCCTGTTTTTTAGCCTGTTGGAATTTAGCCAAATCCTCAGCACTGAGTTGTTGTTGAACTTGGGTAGTTTGTTGCTGTGGTTGCTGTGTATTAACAACTTGCTGTTGTTGAGCGTAATAGTTAAACGGTCTATCTCCATCCTCAACAACTCGCTTACAGTCAGCTTGTGATACATCATGCAATATTGTTCCTTGTTGAGTATAAGCGACATACTTGCCGTTTTTCTTCATACAACCTGAAAAAACAGGTTTTGCAGTAGGTTCATAGGAAACATTAACTGAGTAATCATCAAAGGGCTTAGATGGATTGTATTGCTTAACAACTGCATCCATTGAATTACCCGTCTTTTGAGCAAGTTCTTCTTTTTGCTTTTGGTCTAATTGAGGATTATAGGCTTGGATACATTGATCTTTTGTCCACTTGAATTGTTCCATACACAGATCAACTTTTTTCTGCATATCAGGGGCTAAATTATTTGCATCAGTTGGTTTAATGGGTGGTTCACCTTTGGCAGCAGCCGTAACTTGATCAACAATAACGTTGTCTTTAGATGCAAAGTGGTAAAACAGAAAGCACATCGCAATAACAAAAGCCCCAATAAAGTAGATGAACTTTGGTATTCGTTTCTGTGATGTATCAATAGTCGTTGACTTGTAAAGCGTAAAAATGCGGTCAGCAGGTTTAAATGATGTTTTAGACTCGCAATTAATCTTGTTTACAAGTGCATTGGGATTATCACGTGCAGATCCATACTGATAAACACGACAAGTCCAACCGAAAGGTCGAGTCAAATGATAATGAACTGTGAATAGTTCTTTCATCACTGGATGCAAATATCGTGTTGCTTGGGTAATGATGTAAAAGTCAAAGCCACGATGACGATGGATCGTCAGGTGCATAATCATTTCATCTTCTGATTTTTTGTTCTTGTATGGCTCTACAAGCTGAATTTCATCAATAACAATAATTGAACCGTCTGGAGCATCTCTCCAGTCATAAATTAATGGTCTTGAATACGGAATTTTACAGGCTTTGATATTAGTATAAATCGTGCGTACAGGCTGTAAAAACTGAAAGTCTTGTTTTCCATATGAGTCATTAATACGATCAACAATTTCATTGTATCGAGTGGTTTTTTTAAAATAGTCATCAGGACGTAAATCGTCAAAATCTTCATTTAAAAAATCAAAATAATCATCTGGTAGCATCTCAATTTCTGTCTTGATGTCAGAACCTGAGCCGACCTCATACATGTACAAAAGAAATTCTTCTTTAAATTGTTCAAACAATTTTTTATTGTTTTCAAAGATAATTTTATTTTTACGTACATTAATAAAGTTAGATTTTTCAATCTGATCTAGCTTATTTACAGTAAACGCTGTTTTTTGAGAGCCTGGAGTACCAGTTACTAAATGAAGCATTTTAATAACCTATTTTTTTAACATACGAAGTGGATTAGCAGCACGGTATTGAACTGTGACAATTGCACCTAAAACCAATGAAAAGTAGATATGTAAACCTGTGACGCCTGCCATTTGAAGCAGTAAAACAGGAAGAGAATTAACAGAACTTGAAAAATGATTAATCATGGTTGTGACAATCGCTAAAGAAACGCCAGCAACGCCTAATGTAATTCCTGCTCCCTCAAGTACATTCTTAAGAAAGCCTTTTTGTACACTTGCAAGTAAAGTTGAAAGACTAGCCATCTTGACGCACTCCAGTAACGATATAGAGCGCATGTAATGAGCCTAGTGTGACTACAATCGGGTAAACATAAGTTGAAATGGCTTGGCACCAGATTGTGAAATCAAAAGAAAAATCTAAACTTTGACCATTCCAGTTGAATTGCAATGGTATTTTTGCAGGACAAGACGTAGAAAAAGAAATGTCTGTATTTGGCTCAGATTCTTCTGATGTATCAATATCTAAATTTGTATCTGTTTCTGGTTCAGAAGTTGCCCAATCTTTTGCAAATGTCCATGCTTCTGAAATTGAGGTAGTGGCTGTATCCCACCAGTTGGTTAAGGTGGTCGGGAAAGAAATTACAGTTTGAGCAGCTTCACAAACTGTGGGTGCCCATCCACAAAATGCAGGAAACTCTATTGAAAGGTCAGTAACATCTGGATTTGCAGGATCTTTTGTTTGTGTTCCTGTTGCTGTTTCATCTGTTTCGGTTACAGCAGAATTTTCTAGTTGTTGAACAATTGGGGCAGCTTTGGCTTGATCAGTTTCGGCATCTTTGACGATATCAGCAGCAGCAGCCATAGTTGCAACTTGTGCAACAGGATCACCAGTTTTGGCATTTTCAATGACTTTTCCTGCAACTGTATCAAGTGGTAGATATTTCTTTTCTTTATCAGTATTGTGATTTGGATTAGGTATAGAGTGAATATTTTCATAAGTGCTTTGGACCATACCAGTAGAGATATTTTGTCTTGTGTAATAGCATGTTCCTGAGTAGTAAGCACCGTTTTGGGCGTCAGATGTATTATTTTGCACGCAATTAGTTAAAGTATAATTATTATAAGAAGTATTAGATTCCAAATAGACAGGTAGATAATTTTGCCAAGCCTTGGCTAGGCCACATCCAGCTAAATCAGGTCTACTTTGTGATACAACAGAAAGGTAGACACAAGCAGTATTGTTAGGGTCTACATAATAAATAACACGATTGTTAGCAGGATCAAGAACCCAATCGACCGCACCTAAAAGCTGTTCTACTGCAACACTCAAAGCAGCAGCAGCACCGCCCCTAGCAAGTACTCTAGCAACATGACTGGCAGCAGGTGTAATTTTTGCTGTACCAGTTTTTACTACTTCCGCACCATTGATTAGAACTTTTTTTGTACCTGTGTAGATAGCAGAAGCACCTTCAGCTATGGGATTAGACATTGTCCAACCACCTACAGTTCCTGCATTGGCTTGATTTATAAGAATGATTGGAGAAATTGCTAAAACAAAAGATAAAAAGATTCTTAGGTATTTTTGATGACGACCCATGTGACCACCATTACTGTGATAGGTAAAATCCAATAAAAAATCGATGCTTCAGGCATGTTTCACCCCAAAAGAAGGAAGCCCCCGAAGGGGCTTTAATTTAGGCAGCGTTTGCACCTTTGTTCAGTTTACGATAGCCAATAATGATGGCCGTAATCGTTGCAGCAGCTACAAGAATGCCGACAACAATAGTTTGTGCAGATGAAAGCTGACCAGTTACAGCAGTACCAACAGCAGTCAAATCATCAGCAGCATGTGCAGTTGATACAACAGCAGTTGATACGGCAGCAGCGCCAGCACCTAATTTGTATTTGAAGCGGTTGAACCATGATTTTTCATGTTTATTTTGAGCTTCGATTACTTCTACATTTTGATAAGCCATAACATTTCTCCTATGTTGTTGTTAGGCAAGTTTTGCAGCCTTCATGATGAAGGTATACGCGATGAGAACACCGCAGATTTTGGCTATCTCGATTGAGATCGCTACAGAATCATTTTGTGTAATGGCTAAGCCATTGAATAAATGTGCAACAGTTAATGGGACGTATGCTGCACACGTTTGAACGTTGTCTACAATTTCAATTGCTGAGCATACAAATACGTCCATTTTTTAAATTCCTAGATGAAAGTTCTTAAAGAAAAGAACTGTCATTGTGGATATCAAAAGACAAAACATAAGAAAGAACTTGAGGTCAAACCGTGTGACAGCCTTAAGCTGTTTAAGTCTTTCCTTAACCAAAAAGTCTCTTTGCTCTAAGGTGTAATATTCGCCCTTGTACAAGTACAAATATTCAAAGTCGTCTTTACGTTCAGCACGACCATTCATATTGCGAAAACGTATACGTGAAGGACGTTCAAAACGATGCGCAAGAAAGTTAAGTAACGACTTAAAGAAACCTGAAATAATCAGACCAAAAAAGACACCACCCCACAGGTAGAAATCATTTAAAGCATTAAAAGCTGCCAGTTCTTGTACTGTCATTTTTTAGCCCCACACTGATAAAAATGGGTGCAATAAATCAAATGACTTAGGAATGTTGCCCCACACTTCTTGCACTTATATTCGATATGTGACATGATGATTACTATCCTAAGTTATTGATTTATTTACATATTATACATTATACGAAATATCGTATATTAAGGCTTTGTTTCTAAAGGCTTTTTTCCACAACTAAAATCAAGCCCCACCAATGTTGCTTTAGGAACATTGCCTGTAAAATCCCAATTGAAGATCATTGCTGCATCTGCTGGAAGTTGTTGCCCAACGTAATCATTAAAGAATTGAGCGCCTTTGATCTTGTAATCAGTACTTTTCTTACCAATTGCACCTTGTTCTAATTCACGCTCTGAATAGTCCTGTAATACAGTGACAACTGTATTTGAGAACTTGATTTCCTTACCTGAATTCTGGTCTTTGAAATCACCCGCTGATTTCCGAATCCCTGTAACTGTCATGATTGGGTGCTGAGATGTATTCATCTAAATTGCTCCTTAGGCTATTTTGTAATTGAATTGCGAGATCGGCTCTTCGTACCAGTCTGGCAATTGTTGGTTAAAGTCAATTTCAATGAGCTTGACGAATGGAATGATGTTGTTAGCCTTTTCAGTGTGGAGGTTCTGAAGGTAGGCTTTTGAGAAACCACATAGACAAAGGTCAGCAACCAATCTGTGAAAGGATGTCTTTGAATACATAGTTTTTAGTTCTTCAATGCCTTTTTCTCTGATAAGACAGTACATTGCGAATAGATTGCGTACTTTGGTTGGTGAAGGCTTACCTTTACTAGTCATAACTACTTCTGACCGTTCGATAGCTTCAAGTACACTTTTATCATCGGTTAATTTCATAGTTTGACCTCTAAGAGCTTCAAATATGTTATGCGTTGCTTTAGTCCAAAGTGTTTGAAGTAAATTCGGGTGTTCGTTATGAAATTTAATTAATTCCCAGAGATTTGTAGGAATACCATTACGTTCAAGCCAACGCTTTTTTAAACGTGATTCAAAGCGTAATAAACCAATCGTCCAATTAATCAGACGTTCTTGCGACATGATCTCAATCACACGAATAGCAGCCTTATCCATCTTTAAAGCTTGCTGTTTTAAATCGGCAAATTGAGCCATGAATTCATCATGTTTGAGATAGCACTTATGCTGTACTAGACGTGAAGTTTCACCGCCCCAGTAGCGTGATGTGTCATAAGCCTTTTTACTAATTCTTGTTTGACCATTGCTAACATTACCAAGATATTCAAGCACCTTTTTAGCGGTTGTCTGGTCTTTGACTCGTGCTGAATAAGTCACATCAATATGTGAAACCCATGCTGTTTTCCAGTCCAACATACGCGCTAAAAGCGGATAAGCTTCGGTAAGGAAGCCAATCATTTCCATAGCGCCCTGCTCTATGTTGTCCGATCCAAACACGTTATGCCCTTGCAGTAATTTGGCAGGACTAGCTTTGAGCTGAACATACGGAATATAGGCAGTATCAAAGAATACTTTCATGGCCATAGCCGTAAAATGCGTAGGAACTGATTCATATGGATGAAACAAAGCAGAGTTGTGCACTTCCCCATCCTCGTCTTTATAGACAGATCGGGAAGCTAAAGGAATTTCTAATGAATGCGGATCAACATCAATAAAGCAATAACGTCCTTCTGCATCTACTGCATAGAAGCTAGACTCAAATTCGACGTTAATACAGAGATGATCAAGCATAGTCTAAAACGATATATCGTTCTTTTAATACATTAAGTCGTTTTATAAACCAACCTTTCGTTTAAATCAACAAAATAATTCAATATTTCGTTTCAAATGAGTCTAAAGTTATAAATAACAAGGTTTTTAGAACGGAATAATGGTTCAAATGAGCGTATCAGCTAACATTAGGCGTCTAATGAAAGAGTTAAATCTCAATCAAAAAGAATTAGCCAAACTCGCCTCATTACCACCTAGCACAGTTAGTAGTGCCTTAAAGGAAGATAGCGACCCAAGAGCATCTACAATAAAAAATATAGTAATTGCGTTAGGTGTAAGCTCAGATATGCTGCTATTCGATGATGAAGAATTAGGCGTTAATGGAGATTTAAAAATACTCTTTAGAGAAGTTGAAAGATTTGAAGGAAAAGACCGTGAGCAACTGAAAGACATGCTGAAAATGATGATTGTACATAACAAAAGTAAAGAACTTATGCGCAATTAATATTGTTAAAAGTCCCATTTTCGGGACTAGAGTCCACCATTAGAAGACGTGGACTCCCTTCTTAAGTGATTCAGCGGATCGGTTAGTCGGGCGTCGAAGCTCCTACTCCCGCCCTCACCGCTGAATCCTTCGATATTCGTATAATGCAGATTGATGTTAAAAAGCCCCGTGAGACTGCGTATTTTCTCACTGGGGCTTAGTAACATAATCTCGATATATTATACGAAATATCGTATAGTAAGCCTTTGATTAGTAAAGGCTTTATGCTGTCTTAGGTACTTGCTGTTCTACAGCTTTCTTTTCTTCAAGCATTAAC
>NZ_QETG01000049.1:0-5560 GCF_003105055.1 Acinetobacter sp. AM
TTGGTTAGGGGGTGTTTGAATAAATG
This sequence comes from Acinetobacter sp. AM, assembly GCF_003105055.1. NCBI lineage: Bacteria > Pseudomonadati > Pseudomonadota > Gammaproteobacteria > Moraxellales > Moraxellaceae > Acinetobacter > Acinetobacter sp. AM. The sequence goes on from NZ_QETG01000049.1 coordinate 27, forward strand.
AGCTGGCGATGACTTACTCTCACATGGGTAACCCCACACTACCATCAGCGCTAAGAGGTTTCACTTCTGAGTTCGGGAAGGGATCAGGTGGTTCACTCTTGCTATTGTCGCCAGCACAACTGTTTATGACTATTCGTTATGGTCTTATTTACACAGCGTGTATGCCTAACTTTCATCAAATGAGTTATTAACAGGTATATTTGAGTTGGATATTGTATCTAGCTTTATAACTAAATCAAGTTATTTGCAGTGATTTGAACCACAACACCAACTGTTTGGGTGTTGTATAGTCAAGCCTCACGAGCAATTAGTATTGGTCAGCTTCACATATCACTATGCTTCCACATCCAACCTATCAACGTCGTAGTCTTCAACGGCTCTTTAGAGGACATAAAGTCCTAGGGAAATCTTATCTTGAGGTAGGCTTCCCGCTTAGATGCTTTCAGCGGTTATCCCTTCCGAACATAGCTACCCGGCGATGCGACTGGCGTCACAACCGGTACACCAGAGGTTCGTCCACTCTGGTCCTCTCGTACTAGGAGCAGATCCTCTCAAATTTCCAGCGCCCACGGTAGATAGGGACCGAACTGTCTCACGACGTTCTAAACCCAGCTCGCGTACCTCTTTAAATGGCGAACAGCCATACCCTTGGGACCTGCTTCAGCCCCAGGATGAGATGAGCCGACATCGAGGTGCCAAACACCGCCGTCGATATGAACTCTTGGGCGGTATCAGCCTGTTATCCCCAGAGTACCTTTTATCCGTTGAGCGATGGCCCTTCCATACAGAACCACCGGATCACTAAGACCTACTTTCGTACCTGCTCGACTTGTGGGTCTCGCAGTTAAGCGCGCTTTTGCCTTTATACTCTACGCGTGATTTCCGACCACGCTGAGCGCACCTTCGTACTCCTCCGTTACTCTTTAGGAGGAGACCGCCCCAGTCAAACTACCCACCAGACATGGTCCTCGTCCCGGATAACGGGACAGAGTTAGAACCTCAATATTACCAGGGTGGTATTTCAAGGACGGCTCCATTGGAACTAGCGTTCCAACTTCAAAGCCTCCCACCTATCCTACACAAGTAAGATCAAAGTTCAATGTCAAGCTGCAGTAAAGGTTCACGGGGTCTTTCCGTCTAGCCGCGGGTACACCGCATCTTCACGGCGAATTCGATTTCACTGAGTCTCTGCTGGAGACAGCGCCCCCATCATTATGCCATTCGTGCAGGTCGGAACTTACCCGACAAGGAATTTCGCTACCTTAGGACCGTTATAGTTACGGCCGCCGTTTACTGGGGCTTCGATCAAGAGCTTCGCTTACGCTAACCCCATCAATTAACCTTCCAGCACCGGGCAGGCATCACACCCTATACGTCCACTTTCGTGTTTGCAGAGTGCTATGTTTTTAATAAACAGTTGCAGGGGCCTGGTTTCTGTGGCTGCCAATAGCTCATCCCGCGAGGGGAATCACCGTCAGCAGCGTACCTTCTCCCGAAGTTACGGTACCATTTTGCCTAGTTCCTTCAGCAGAGTTCTCTCAAGCGCTTTGGTCTACTCGACCTGACCACCTGTGTCGGTTTCGGGTACGATTCCTGTGTAACTGAAGCTTAGAGACTTTTCCTGGAAGCATGGTATCAGCCACTTCACTGTACAAGTACAGCTTGCTATCAGTTCTCAGCATAGAGTACCCCGGATTTGCCTAAGATACATGCCTACAACCTTTCACCTGGACAACCAACGCCAGGCTGACTTAACCTTCTCCGTCCTCTCATCGCATTACACAGAAGTATTGGAATATTAACCAATTTCCCATCGACTACGCCTCTCGGCCTCGCCTTAGGGGTCGACTCACCCAGCCCCGATTAACGTTGGACTGGAACCCTTGGTCTTTCAGCGTGCGAGTTTTTCACTCGCATTGTCGTTACTCACGTCAGCATTCGCACTTCTGATACCTCCAGCATACTTCTCAATACACCTTCATCGGCTTACAGAACGCTCCCCTACCACTTGCAATAAATTGCAAATCCGCAGCTTCGGCATATAGTTTTAGCCCCGTTACATCTTCCGCGCAGGCCGACTCGACTAGTGAGCTATTACGCTTTCTTTAAAGGGTGGCTGCTTCTAAGCCAACCTCCTAGCTGTCTATGCCTTCCCACATCGTTTCCCACTTAACTATAATTTTGGGGCCTTAGCTGGCGGTCTGGATTGTTTTCCTCTTGACTACGGACGTTAGCACCCGCAGTCTGTCTCCCGGATAGTACTCATAGGTATTCGGAGTTTGCATCGGTTTGGTAAGTCGGGATGACCCCCTAGCCGAAACAGTGCTCTACCCCCTATGGTATTCGTCCGAGGCGCTACCTAAATAGCTTTCGGGGAGAACCAGCTATCACCAGGCTTGATTAGCCTTTCACCCCTATCCACAAGTCATCCCCTGGCTTTTCAACGACAGTGGGTTCGGTCCTCCAGTTAGTGTTACCCAACCTTCAACCTGCTCATGGATAGATCGCCTGGTTTCGGGTCTACACCCAGCAACTAAACGCCCTATTAAGACTCGATTTCTCTACGGCTCCCCTATTCGGTTAACCTTGCTACTGAATGTAAGTCGCTGACCCATTATACAAAAGGTACGCAGTCACCGAACTAGTCGGCTCCCACTGCTTGTATGCATGCGGTTTCAGGATCTATTTCACTCCCCTCACAGGGGTTCTTTTCGCCTTTCCCTCACGGTACTGGTTCACTATCGGTCAGTCAGGAGTATTTAGCCTTGGAGGATGGTCCCCCCATATTCAGACAAGGTTTCACGTGCCTCGCCCTACTCGACATCATCATATCAGCCCTTTCGTGTACAGGACTATCACCCACTATGGTTGCACTTCCCAGAGCATTCCACTAAAACTGATATGACTTAATGGGCTTTTCCCCGTTCGCTCGCCGCTACTAAGGGAATCTCAATTGATTTCTTTTCCTAAGGGTACTGAGATGTTTCACTTCCCCTCGTTCGCCTTGCAACACTATGTATTCATGTTGCAATACCTACCTTATAGTAGGTGGGTTTCCCCATTCAGAAATCTCCGGATCACAGGATATTTGCCGCCTCCCCGGAGCTTATCGCAGGCTATTACGTCTTTCATCGCCTCTGACTGCCAAGGCATCCACCACATGCACTTAATTACTTGACTATACAACCCCAAACAGTCGTAGTACCCACAAGTAGCACTAGGACAGATCGATTGCTCGATCATACAGTTTGTTGTTCTGTGTACTTAAACACGGTACAGCTTCAATTCAATTCACATACCAAAACGCTTGATTCAGTTAATTTCGCTAGTAACTCATTTAATCACTTTATAGTTGCCTATGTCGTTTTCAACGAGTATGAACAAATTATTTCAACTCAAATATATTCTGTTAATGATTTTTCCAGCCTTCGTCAGGTCAGGAAACTGTGATAAATCACAGAAGTTAATAAAACAAGATCTTCCAATCTTTATTTACTAATTTCTATAATCTAACTACTTAGCTTATATATTGATATTCAATATATGGTGGAGACTAGGAGAGTCGAACTCCTGACCTCCTGCGTGCAAAGCAGGCGCTCTACCAACTAAGCTAAGTCCCCAGCTTATCAATAAGTTAATGTCTCTGTTTTTCTGTATTCAGCATTCCTTCAAATGCTTCGTTAGTCAGATTTGGTGGGTCTGACAAGACTTGAACTTGTGACCCCACGCTTATCAAGCGTGTGCTCTAACCAACTGAGCTACAGACCCTCAGATACATCGTCATGAAGAACAACTTGTTGTGGATTCTTACCAATCGTCAATCTTTCGTTAAGGAGGTGATCCAGCCGCAGGTTCCCCTACGGCTACCTTGTTACGACTTCACCCCAGTCATCGGCCACACCGTGGTAAGCGTCCTCCTTACGGTTAGACTACCTACTTCTGGTGCAACAAACTCCCATGGTGTGACGGGCGGTGTGTACAAGGCCCGGGAACGTATTCACCGCGGCATTCTGATCCGCGATTACTAGCGATTCCGACTTCATGGAGTCGAGTTGCAGACTCCAATCCGGACTACGATCGGCTTTTTGAGATTAGCATCCTATCGCTAGGTAGCAACCCTTTGTACCGACCATTGTAGCACGTGTGTAGCCCTGGTCGTAAGGGCCATGATGACTTGACGTCGTCCCCGCCTTCCTCCAGTTTGTCACTGGCAGTATCCTTAAAGTTCCCACCCGAAGTGCTGGCAAATAAGGAAAAGGGTTGCGCTCGTTGCGGGACTTAACCCAACATCTCACGACACGAGCTGACGACAGCCATGCAGCACCTGTATGTAAGTTCCCGAAGGCACCAATCCATCTCTGGAAAGTTCTTACTATGTCAAGACCAGGTAAGGTTCTTCGCGTTGCATCGAATTAAACCACATGCTCCACCGCTTGTGCGGGCCCCCGTCAATTCATTTGAGTTTTAGTCTTGCGACCGTACTCCCCAGGCGGTCTACTTATCGCGTTAGCTGCGCCACTAAAGCCTCAAAGGCCCCAACGGCTAGTAGACATCGTTTACGGCATGGACTACCAGGGTATCTAATCCTGTTTGCTCCCCATGCTTTCGTACCTCAGCGTCAGTATTAGGCCAGATGGCTGCCTTCGCCATCGGTATTCCTCCAGATCTCTACGCATTTCACCGCTACACCTGGAATTCTACCATCCTCTCCCATACTCTAGCTGACCAGTATCGAATGCAATTCCTAAGTTAAGCTCAGGGATTTCACATCCGACTTAATCAGCCGCCTACGCACGCTTTACGCCCAGTAAATCCGATTAACGCTCGCACCCTCTGTATTACCGCGGCTGCTGGCACAGAGTTAGCCGGTGCTTATTCTGCGAGTAACGTCCACTATCCAGTAGTATTAGTACTAGTAGCCTCCTCCTCGCTTAAAGTGCTTTACAACCAAAAGGCCTTCTTCACACACGCGGCATGGCTGGATCAGGGTTCCCCCCATTGTCCAATATTCCCCACTGCTGCCTCCCGTAGGAGTCTGGGCCGTGTCTCAGTCCCAGTGTGGCGGATCATCCTCTCAGACCCGCTACAGATCGTCGCCTTGGTAGGCCTTTACCCCACCAACTAGCTAATCCGACTTAGGCTCATCTATTAGCGCAAGGTCCGAAGATCCCCTGCTTTCCCCCGTAGGGCGTATGCGGTATTAGCATTCCTTTCGGAATGTTGTCCCCCACTAATAGGCAGATTCCTAAGCATTACTCACCCGTCCGCCGCTAAGTGATTGTGCAAGCACAACCACTCCGCTCGACTTGCATGTGTTAAGCCTGCCGCCAGCGTTCAATCTGAGCCATGATCAAACTCTTCAGTTTAAAATCAGTAGTACCTATAAGGGCACCAATCTTGGCTCATCAATTTTCTGACAAATATTTCTCAAATAAACTTCGAGTAATTTCTACCATCAATCAATGAAAATAATTTCGATCAATCAATCAGTAAAAATCCACACAAGTTGTTCTTCATAATCTCTTAATGATCTT
>NZ_QETG01000050.1:0-3620 GCF_003105055.1 Acinetobacter sp. AM
CTTGTAAAGAAAGTGAGCGTGTCCGTTAGCAGGATTCTCTACAACAAGGTTAGGCGTTTGTACACCTGTGGTGTCGTAAATAAGGTCTGCCACAGCACCATTACGGTCAATGTCGAATGTTACCCATTGCGTGATGTGCTTGTGGTTTAACGAAAGATGCTTTTTCTTGATGGCATTCTTTTTAGAATGAATCTTTACGCCATACTCAAAATCATCCGTTGCATACGGACGCTTTGGCAACGAATCGTAAAATGATTCTGCTAATTCAAGGCGTAATTGTTGCACTGCATAATGTTCCTGTTTGCAAATGCACTCTGACCCTGTATTATTAGCTACAGAGCGAGTGCAAATCTTGTTCTAAAGATTCAAGCTCCGTTGACTCCTTACCGCCAAGTTAGAAAGTCATCGGGGCTTTTTCATTTTCTACTGCTTTGTTCTGCCTGTAGTTGTACCACAGCTTTCATCAAATCGTCATCCAAATAGTTTTGAAAACAATCCCTTCCTTTGTTCAGCCCTATCACGGGTTTCAATCCGCTTCTGCCCCAACTGGTCAAAAAGGTTTTCCTTGTCCTGTCGCAAATCGTTTATTTGCTGCTGCAACTGGTTCACAAGCATTTCGTTTACGGCGAGTAATTGCTTTAGCTGAATGTTCTCTTGAAGGACTTGCTCAAGGCGTTGTGAAACGTGAGCATCTGCCTGTTCGCCATTAACGTCCAACCCTGTTCTATTGTCTGTTCCTTGCACGTTGCCACTGAACACACGTACCAAGTCGGAAACATCCAATAACCCGTTTGCATCTTTGGTTAATTCACCTTGTGTAATTCTCTTGTAAACCGTGTTACGACTTACCTTGAAACGTTTAGCTGCTTCTGAAATTGAAACCTTACTCATTGTTATTCTTCTCAGGCTGTTAATGCTGTTCAGATTAACAGATTTTGAGTCACGGGGTTTAGCAATCCTGAACACCCCGTAATGAACGATGATTATGATTTTAAAATATCAGGCTACTGGTGGAAACATTTCATCTAAAGCACGTTGTACTGTAGACAACGAAACACCAAACTCTTTAGCAACAGCCCTAAAACTTTTACCTTCCTGTTTTGCCTTAACAATCGCTGCCTTATCAACTGAAACAGGACGACCTTTGTACTTGCCAAGTTCTTTAGCCTTTGCAATGCCTTCACGCTGACGCTCAAGCATTAACTCACGCTCAAATTGACTGAATGCAGCTAACATGGTGAACATTAAATCGTTCATTGGGTTACTGGTATCGGGACTAAAGGTCATTTTGTTCTTGTCAAAATTCACCGTAACGCCTTTTTCTTTAAGTTGATTCATCAGCGTGATTAAATCCGCTGTGTTTCTACCCAAACGATCTAGGCTGTGAACGTACAGCTCATCACCTTCACGAATGTAATCAAGCATCGCTTGAAGTGCAGGACGGTTAGTGTCTTTACCACTCACCTTGTCTTCAAACTCTTTATCGAATGTCATGCCATCTAATTGACGATCTGTTTTCTGGTCAGCAGTGCTGACACGTTTGTACGCTATTCTCGCCATGCAACTGTACCGATTTAAATCCTAGATGGTTAATCTTAGTGTACCTAAAATTAAAAATCAACTTAAATCGGTACATTTAAGTGTTGTTTTTCGTACCCATGTTTTCGTACCTGTCGTCTATGATCAAATGAACACACCTTCAAACTCTAGGCGAAAAAAAGCAACTGTTTAAAGTTGCCTAGCTTAACGGTCTGCCTAACGGCATCGTTTAACTATGGCGAACAATGTTTGGTTTAAGCTCAAACTCAACTGACATCAACTTTTCCTCGCTTGTAAGGTCATTGCCCGTCATCTGTTTTGCTTTGCGTGCATGTTTGGGTACTAAAAAATGCTCACTTAGCTCATAAGCAAGGCTTGCTACCTCAACAGCATTATCAGCGACATTTTGAATTGAACGCTTAATGGCAAAATCATCTGTGTACTTCATTAAGAATGAAACCACTTCTTCTTCTGTCTTGTGAGTAAAGATCACCAACTTAATATGCGTATCAAGCTCGCACTTCAAATAACGTGCTGTTGGGTCAAAGTAGTTAAAACCGTCAGAGAATCTCAGCGATTCTTCGTAGACTTCAAAACTATAGAAGTTCTGTTGGCTCTCAATGCCCAGTGCCACAAAAGAATTCACCTTGTCGAGATTTGGGGAACGATATGCTTTACCTTGTGGCAATCTCAGTCCCTTGTATTCCCCATAGACCAATGTGCTGCGGTTTGTTGTAGGCATGAAGCCTTGTGATGTTGCTGTTACAACGGTATTACTGTTTGTCATAAAGAAAATTTTCTCCAGTTAATTAATTAAAAATGTAATTTTAAAACGTAAGAAGCCCCGTAAATTGCTCAACCTCTTGGTTGGAATTACGAAGTAATTAAGTTTTGATTTAGTGTTGCAGCGATTAATGACGGATGTCATTTCAGGAAGGTTGTTCAAATCGTGTGTGGTTTTTTTCTCCTTTAGTTAGCTTTTGTGATATTACAAATAATACCACAGTTTCCTTAAAAGTCAAGACTAAATTTTAAAAAGTCAAGTGGTTTTAACAAAAGTAATACAATTAATGGTGCTTATCATTGTTTCACCTGTTGCTAATAACACAGACCAAATCACTGTAAGAGTATTGGTATTACTACAGTCATCATCTAAATTTTAAAATCTTTCTGATTGAGAGTAATTTTGAGTGTAAGTCTGTTTAACTTTTCCCTCTCTGTCCTCTTAATAACTTCAGCTTAAACTTCCAAACTAAAGCGGAAATCAACTACTGAAGCTCAATATCTGATTTAGGGGCACTTTCCGCTTTTTCAGAATTCAACCAATTTCGGATGGTACGATCACTGACACCCAGCTCCAATGCTATGTCCTTCTTCTTCATACCATCAGCGAATAATGCAACTGCCTGCTCTCTTAATGGGTTATAACCTGCTGATCGTTTAGCACCACCTTTACTTGCACCTAATTTGCCTAAACGTGTTTGACGGTCAATGAATTCTTGGTAGCAATAGCCGTCATTTTTCCACGTAAACTTACTAACGCTTTTGGCAATTTGCTTAATTTCACCGTAGCCAAGCATGTGCACCAACATGCTGTTTAACTGCATACAACGATCAATACACGTTTGTTGCCATTGTTCGTAGGTTTTACCCCGATACTCACGTACAGCAATGTAGGCAAATGTTCTCAGGTCATTAAATAGCTTTACGTTTCTGCCTTCGTAATACGCTTCATCAGCACTGATTTTAGCAGTACGTGTAACAGTTGCATCCAAGTCCAAATTACGCGCTAAATCCGCTAACGAATAAGGTTCTACTCGTAGTTCCTGAGTTCGCCAATGTTCGTGCATCGGGTTCTTGGAAATTAACCCAGTATAAGCAGTGTCAGCACCTAAAAGCCCTCGCATTTCTGCATAGATAGCACTCAGGTAATTAATAGGCTTGATACTGGCATTTTCACTGCGATAAACAGGTGTCTGCAACTTGTAAAGAAAGTGAGCGTGTCCGTTAGCAGGATTCTCTACAACAAGGTTAGGCGTTTGTACACCTGTGGTGTCGTAAATAAGGTCTGCCACAGCACC
>NZ_QETG01000051.1:0-2326 GCF_003105055.1 Acinetobacter sp. AM
GGCCTGGGCTATTGATAGAGTGATCTAAAACAGTTGCTTTACCTAAATGTGACTTAATATATGCTTTAATTTTATAATTATATAAAATAGTTTTTTCTGACTTGTTTTTTGCTTTGTATTTGATAGGTATTTTGTTTAAAAAATCGTTTAATCTTTTTATGAAATCAACTATCTGTATATCAATAAATAGGGGATGTGATACCCCTGCAACCATAGATTCAACAGGTGAACAGTTAATAACTTTCCCTTTATTGGAACTACTACAATTTTGGCGTAATAGGCTTTTTAAAGCAGTATTGCTTAAACCATTATAAACAGCTTTTATTGAATTATTTGACTTACTCACAACCCAACCACAGTTGGCAAAAAGCGACTCATATAAGTCTGGATGCTTCTCTTTAAATTGAAATATCTGTTCAGGAAGTTCTCCCGTACCAGATGAATTTACAGTTTTTTGCATAGCACCCGCTGTAATTATTTCACTGTCATAACTTTGAACAGCATCAAACTCTCCTTCATTAGGAGCAACAGATAACAAAACTATCTTATCATCATTAGTAAGTTTACCTTGTGCTATGAGTTCATCCCACTTTGTATAAGTTGAAATTGGTTTTTTTCCCCAATAAACAGGGCCAAAGATTTTACCGTATTGTGTACACTTAACTTTCCCTTTAAATTCCATTCCACAGCTATTTACAATTGGTTCACTTTTTTCTGGCCTATTAGGTTCAGTCACTCCATTTATACTAACAATGTCGAAAAACATTTTTAATTCAACAAGTTCAGTTGTTCGTGGATAATAGCTAGTGATTACAGGATTACCATTATTTTTAAATGAAGTATTGTCTGGCTTTAGTGGTTCTATTGTTATTCGACTATGCAATATAGATGTAAAGCTTAATTCACCATTTTTAACATCCATAATATGATCGATAAATTTGGATGATTCTTTAGAGTGACCTTTCAGGTATGAAAGTCTAACTTTGAAAGGTATTACAAATTTTTTATTATTTTTATTATTTTCAAAAAAAATAATTTTAGTTTTAGCAATTCCATAGTCACTTAATTTGTATGGTGATTTCATAGATTCTGGAGGGAATTTACAATTAACTACCCCTAATTTGTAATAAACATTATCTCCATCATTATCCTCTTTAAATTTAGTCATATCAGGAGAACCAGTTTTACTCAGAGGAGCTAATACAAATACTTCTACAGACGTACCATCTGAATAAAAGGTTAAAAATCCACCATCCAAACTTGTTAATTTATTATTTTTTTTGTCTTTACCAACATAACGAGTGGCTATTGGGAAGTTAGACATAACATTGTTATTAGCATCAAGAATTTGTATTTGATATTCTTTTAATGGCATTGCTCTACCCTTCTAAAGCTTCATCAGTGTTTGCCGTGTCATTTGTAAATATATCTTCAGGGCAATCCAACATAACTTCATTACTCTGAAATAAAAGAGATGTAAATTTTTCTTCCTTTTCTGTATAAAATCTTAATGTTGTATCACTTTTCATATTATCAAGAGATCTTTTAGTAATAATTTTTTGAGTATCATCTTTTATAACAAATACCTCTTTTTCAAAAAATTGTGGCGATTCTATCTTGTTTCCTTGTTCATCTGTATATTCAAACTGATAGTTAATTTTATGACTGTAATCATTAGGAACGGTTGGTAATACTGTTACAGGAGAAACGACTTTTTCACCAGATTTAAACTGCTGCTGTCCAGCTTTTACTACAAATTTCCCACTCATTTTTTCTCTCGACTTATCTAAAGTTTCATTATTTTGTTAAATTATACTCAATAATTCTTATATATCAGTGATTTTTATGTCTTTAGTCGTGGCTTTTAATTTAGAAGACTATGCAATTTTAGCGACAGACAAACGAGGTTTTCTACACTATGGTACTAACGAAAAAAATATAGTGTTAAGCGTAAATGATAATTACCAAAAAGTCAGGCAAATTCCTTTTGGTTTTTTTGCCTCAGCAGGTGATTATTTAATAACAGAATGTTTTTATGCAGAATGCATAACGACAACCTTAAGAAAAAGAAATTTAGAAGAAATCTTAAAAGATACTTATGACAGATATTGTAGTTTAAAAGGCATTTATCATTTTTCTGAAGCTACTAATATCTTGTTAATTGCGAAAGGATATAACTCACATGGAAATTTCGAAAAAGATGCATTTTTACAAATTATGATAGATTTTGAAAGGATAGAAATACAAGAAATTAAACCTATGAATTTAGTAGCCTTAATGGCAAAAATGAATCCTGATAAAAGTTTTTGGGACAAGATTGGAAATT
>NZ_QETG01000052.1:0-1734 GCF_003105055.1 Acinetobacter sp. AM
CTATCGAAATAGAGGGAAAAGGCTCGGTTTAAGATTCAATTTAATTGCTGGAATTTACAACTTAGAATTGAATGAAAAATGAGTTATGAAAGAGATCTAATAATGGCAGGTGGTTCTCGTATTGTGATCAGTGATGGTGGGATTACTATCTCAACAGGTGGAAAAATTGTTTATCAAGCTGGACAGCATAAGTTTGAAGGTGGGCAAAGGATTGTTTCTCCCATCACGGTCTTACCTACAGCACCGAATACTTATAGTAATCAAGTCAATTATAAGTTTGAGTATACGGATGAGAATGGGGAAGCCGTTGATTCGCCTAAAAACATTCAAAAGCAAGTATTTGTTATAGAAGATACGACTGCAAAATTACTTGCTCAAAGGGAATTAAATAATTCTACTGAAGATACTACTCTAAGATTTCATACAGCCGAAGAAAAACCATTTACAGCATTATTATTCAATAGCGAAAATCTTACATTTGATAAGCCAAATGATCATTTTTTTAATGAGGATGAAGTAGATGATGAGCAATCATTTGATGAAAACTTTGATTCAACTAAGGACGATGAATAATCACAATGGCATTAACTGAATATAAAATTAAAGTTGTTGATGCAAGCAACAAACCCTTATTAAATTTTCCCATGGCAACACGGTATGTTGGGGGAGATAAAAAAAATAATAAGCTAACCAGTGATATGGATGGGGTTTTAACTTTTCAATCAGATGGACGAGCTGTAGAAGTATTTGTATTAGCTCCGATTGATAAAAATGGTCAACCTGATATGACCAAATTTAAAGAAGATAACGACAATGATAATGCCTATTATCGAATTACGACACTTAATGTATTGAGAATACTACCAAGCTCAATTAAATCTCCTTATTTTTTAACTGACTACGGTATCGCAAAAACAAAATTTATATTTTATGAAAATGCACAAAATAAGAAGATTTGTTCTGTACCTCTCATAGTAAAAGTGTCTTATTTAGTGGGACCTGCCAAAACTGCACCAAGGTTTATTGAAGCCATTCAAGATGTGAAAAATGGCGAATTGAATATTACATCTATTTTACATAGCAGAATACAAATTCATCCTTTTAAGCCTGATAATACTCCTTTTAAAACACCTCAAGGGTATACGCCCCGATCTACTACTCCTGTAGAACTACCTGTTTATTTCGACATAACAAGCAGTAGTGCAACAACTCAACCTGATCAACCAAGTTTGCCTGTAACAGTACCACAAGTTGGTGATGTAACATGCCTAACTTGTGGTAAGTCCTTAAAATTTGATCTTAATTTTATTAAAAGTGTTGCACCAAAAGCTAAGACAGAATTTCAAAATGCTCTGTTATTGCTCCCGAATCATCTAAAAAAGTATTCAAGTAATACCTGTAGGGATTTAATTAATATTCTAGCTCAAGGAAAAATAGAAACTGAAGACTTTACAAAGCTAATAGAAAGCATGTATTACACAAAAAAATCATATACTGGAAAATCCTTATATAATATGATGATAACAAACTTTACAGGTGCTTTTAAACGCCATGGGATGGAAAACTATACATTAGAAAAACGATATAAATATGTCGAAGATAATTTAATGTCGAATGACCCTGCGATAGCCCAGTTTTTGTATTCAGTACCTCAATATCCTAATAATAATTACAGAGGTAGGGGATTAATTCATTTAACACATTTTGCAACATATGTTAAATGTGCGGAAGAAA
>NZ_QETG01000053.1:0-1192 GCF_003105055.1 Acinetobacter sp. AM
ATTATGCAGTTACTTTCGCAACAACACCAGCACCAACTGTACGACCACCTTCACGGATCGCAAAACGTAGACCTGGGTCCATTGCGATTGGGTGGATTAATTCTACTGACATTTCAACGTTGTCACCAGGCATTACCATTTCAACGCCTTCTTGTAATTGGATTGCGCCAGTTACGTCAGTCGTACGGAAATAGAATTGTGGACGGTAACCGTTAAGGAATGGAGTATGACGACCACCTTCTTCTTTAGAAAGTACGTATACTTCTGCGTCGAATTTAGTGTGCGGCTTGATTGTACCTGGTTTAGCAAGTACTTGACCACGTTGTACGTCTTCACGCTTAGTACCACGTAGAAGAACACCACAGTTCTCGCCCGCACGGCCTTCGTCAAGAAGTTTACGGAACATTTCAACGCCAGTAACTGTAGTTGTTTGAGTATCACGGATACCAACGATTTCAACTGATTCGCCTACTTTCACGATACCAGCTTCTACACGACCAGTTACTACTGTACCACGGCCAGAGATAGAGAATACGTCTTCGATTGGCATTAAGAATGCTTTGTCGATAGCACGTTCTGGTTCTGGAATGTAAGAGTCAAGCGCTTCAACAAGAGCAAGAACTGAAGACTCACCGTACTGACCAGCGTCGCCATTAAGCGCAGCAAGAGCAGAACCACGGATAACTGGAGTGTCATCACCTGGGAAGTCATAAGTAGAAAGAAGTTCACGAACTTCCATTTCTACTAATTCAAGTAATTCTTCGTCGTCAACAAGGTCGCATTTGTTTAAGAATACGATGATGTAAGGTACACCAACCTGACGTGAAAGAAGGATGTGTTCACGAGTTTGTGGCATTGGACCGTCAGTCGCAGCACACACAAGGATCGCGCCGTCCATCTGAGCAGCACCAGTAATCATGTTTTTAACATAATCGGCGTGGCCCGGGCAGTCTACGTGCGCGTAGTGACGGATTGGAGAATCGTATTCTACGTGAGAAGTATTAATTGTAATACCACGTGCTTTTTCTTCAGGAGCAGAGTCGATTTGTGAGTAATCTTTCGCTTCACCGCCGTAAGTTTTTGCACAAATAGTTGCAATCGCAGCAGTTAAAGTAGTTTTACCATGGTCAACGTGACCGATTGTGCCCACGTTTACGTGTGGCTTATTACGTTCAAACTTAGCCTTAGCCAT
>NZ_QETG01000054.1:0-917 GCF_003105055.1 Acinetobacter sp. AM
AGACAACTTGCATAACTCATAAACCGAACAATCATTTGCTGTAATTCTGCACCGACATTTTTTGATATTTCATGCATAATTTATGCATGAAATATATTGATATACAGAAACTGACTGATCCTCAGTTCAAACGCCTAACGGGAATATCTTGGTCTACTTATAAAGTGATGATTGATGTACTCAATCTTCATTTATCATCAACAGGGCGACCCTCTAAATTATCCATAGAAGACCAATTGCTTCTCTGTTTGAGCTATTGGCGTGAGTACCGTACTTTATTCCATGTTGGAATGACTTATGGTGTGTCAGAAGCAACAGCTTCAAGAATTGTTCGCTATACAGAAGACTGTTTAATCCGCTCTAAGAAATTTAATTTACCGAAAAAATTACCTGTTGGTGGAGGTTTAGATTGGGATGTTGTTATCGTAGATGCAACAGAAATAGTCGTACAACGTCCTAAAAAAACAGAAGAAAAGCTATAGCGGCAAGCAAAAGGCACATACGTTTAAAGTACAAGCGATCATTCACTATAAAACACAGCAAATCCTAAGTTTATGTATGTGCAAAGGTGCAGTACACGACTTTGCATTATTTAAAAGAAATCAGCATTTAATTCCAAAAGAATCGTTTGTATTAGCGGATAAAGGTTATCAAGGGATCTATGCGATTTATGAAAAAAGTTTAATACCAATAAAAGCAAAACGAGGATGTAAATTAGATCCTGTATTAAAACAACATAACCGTGAAATCAATAAAAGAAGAATAGGAATTGAACATGTATTTGGTGTACTCAAGACCTTCAAAATACTTTCAGAGCGCTATCGAAATAGAGGGAAAAGGCTCGGTTTAAGATTCAATTTAATTGCTGGAATTTACAACTTAGAATTGAATGAAAAATGAGTTATGAAAGAGATCTA
>NZ_QETG01000055.1:0-795 GCF_003105055.1 Acinetobacter sp. AM
TCCTCATTTGAAAAATAGATTTTAAAGACTTAATATAATCTTTCAAATTCCTTATATTTCTATATATTTCAATGGCACGTACCCTTTTAACAGATGATATTTGGCAACAAATCCAAAATACGATGCGATTGTATGGTTGCTACTGTTCGAAGAATAGTAGAAATATCATGGAGGCTATCTTGTGGAAACTACGTACAGGCGCGACATGGCGTGATATTCCTCAAGAATTTTGTCCTTGGCAAACTGCCTATAATCGTTTTAATCGTTGGGCAAATAAGGGTTTGTGGAATAAATTTTTTTTAGATTACGAGGCATTTTGGATCAAGAATGGGTATTCATTGACGGAAGCTACATACGCGTGCATCAGCATGCAAGTGGAGCTCGGCATGGTTTCGAAAGAGCAATTGGACAATCACGTGGTGGACGAACAACAAAAATACATCTTGCAACCGACGCGAATGGATTACCGATTGATTTTAAAATCACTGGGGGTGAAGTCCACGACAGTCAAGTTGCAGAGCAATTGATAGAGGCTGTAGAAGAAGCAGATTATCTCATTGCAGATAAGGGATATGATGCTGAGAACATCAGAATATTTATTAAAAATAAGAATATGATCCCAATTATTCCAATGAGATCAAATAGTAAAAGATTAAATAAAGAATTTGATAAATATCTCTATCGACTAAGGCATTTAGTTGAAAATGCCTTTGCGAGGTTAAAACATTTTCGAGCGATTGCAACCCGATTTGATAAGCTGGCACGAAATTATCAGTCTATGATTTACATTGCTTG
>NZ_QETG01000056.1:0-494 GCF_003105055.1 Acinetobacter sp. AM
TGCAACGCTTTCAAACGACTTAGGTGCTGGCAGCCCAGAAGGTTATGCGAGTTGTTGTGAAGCTTTGGCTAAAGCGGATGTTCGGGAGCAATTAAAGACAATTACGGTGCCCATGTTGATTGTTGCAGGACGGCAAGATCCTGTGACAACGGTGGCGGATGCAGAGTTTATGCAGAGTCAGATTCCGAACAGTCAGTTGGTAGAAATTGATGCATCGCATATTTCTAATGTGGAACAGCCAACGACGTTTAATGAAGCTTTAAAGCAATTTCTTGTATAGAAATACAATTCTCAAAGGCCTCACATTGTTGAGGCTTTTCTTAGTCTAAAATGTTTGTTTAAATACCTGCCACAAACTTCATAACCCCTAGAATTTATAAAAATGAAAAAATACTTTAGATCTCTTTCATAACTCATTTTTCATTCAATTCTAAGTTGTAAATTCCAGCAATTAAATTGAATCTTAAACCGAGCCTTTTCCCTCTATTTCGATA
>NZ_QETG01000057.1:0-460 GCF_003105055.1 Acinetobacter sp. AM
TACCACCAGCCAGAATGTGGTGATTGATACCAAGATCGACACTGATAATGACGGTAAAACCGTGACCTTCGACTCGATCACCAACGACACGGGCAGTTCCAACAGTGACTTCATCACCAATGACAACAGCTTGCTGTTTAAAGGTACGGTGGATCTGGCTGATGGCAACAGCTTGAGCGTTAAAGTCGGCAGCACCACTTATCTCGCAACAGACCCACGCCTCACAGTCGATGGTTCTGGTAACTGGACGTTAGATTTGACGGGTTCGACATTACTCGATGGTAGCTATGCGGTGGTAGCCACAGTCACAGATGCAGCAGGTAATAGCAAAAGTACCACCAGCCAGAATGTGGTGATTGACACCAAGATCGACACTGATAATGACGGTAAAACCGTGACCTTCGACTCGATCACCAACGACACGGGCAGTTCAAACAGTGACTTCATCACCAATGACAAC
>NZ_QETG01000058.1:0-420 GCF_003105055.1 Acinetobacter sp. AM
GCCTGTCGGGGTTGTAGCCAAACTCCAAGTGCCATCCGCGGCTTTGGTGGCCGTCAGGGTCACAGGGGTATCGCTTTCATTGGTGTAGCTGATCACCTGTTGGACGTTGTCCGCTCCTGGGGTCGAGGTGACTGCACCACCTGGTAAAGCCACGACATCAGGTGCATCGGCTGTATTTAGGGTGATGTCATCTGTTTTTGCGGTATCACTGTCTGTCTCGCTGTTGTTGTATTGGTCCGTCCCCTCTGCGCTCACGACACTGCCGTCTTTGACTGCATCCATCCCCAGCGTGATGACACCAGTACTTGGATCTATGCTGACGCCTGTCGGGGTTGTAGCCAAACTCCAAGTGCCATCCGCGGCTTTGGTGGCCGTCAGGGTCACAGGGGTATCGCTTTCATTGGTGTAGCTGATCACCTG
>NZ_QETG01000059.1:0-349 GCF_003105055.1 Acinetobacter sp. AM
GCCTGTCGGGGTTGTAGCCAAACTCCAAGTGCCATCCGCGGCTTTGGTGGCCGTCAGGGTCACAGGGGTATCGCTTTCATTGGTGTAGCTGATCACCTGTTGGACGTTGTCCGCTCCTGGGGTCGAGGTGACTGCACCACCTGGTAAAGCCACGACATCAGGTGCATCGGCTGTATTTAGGGTGATGTCATCTGTTTTTGCGGTATCACTGTCTGTCTCGCTGTTGTTGTATTGGTCCGTCCCCTCTGCACTCACGACACTGCCGTCTTTGACTGCATCCATCCCCAGCGTGATGACACCAGTACTTGGATCTATGCTGATGCCTGTCGGGGTTGTAGCCAAACTCCAA